>JAVXSC010000044.1:0-15112 GCA_036643355.1 Myroides sp. | reverse complement strand
CATGTTAGACGGCAAAGAAGCAATGGTGAATTTTTTAAATCTTATTGCGTCAGAACCTGATATTGCCCGAGTTCCAATAATGATCGACAGTTCAAAATGGGAAATTATCGAAGCCGGTTTGCAAACTATTCAAGGGAAAGGGATTGTGAATTCCATCAGTTTAAAAGAAGGCGAAGAGCTTTTTATCCACCATGCAAATTTAGTTAAACGTTACGGAGCCGCAGTTGTGGTAATGGCGTTTGATGAGGCTGGTCAGGCAGATACTTATCAGAGACGAATCGATATCTGTAAAAGATCGTACGATATTCTGGTTCATCAAGTTGGTTTTCTTCCGCAGGACATCATTTTCGATCCGAACATATTTCCCGTCGCTACAGGAATGGAAGAGCACAACAACAACGCGCTCGATTTCTTTCTGGCAACAAAATGGATTCGCGAAAATCTGCCCTATGCAAATGTTTCGGGCGGTGTAAGTAATGTTTCGTTTTCTTTCCGAGGGAACGATCGTGTGCGTGAAGCCATGCATGCAGCTTTTTTGTACCATGCGGTTCAGCATGGTATGAACATGGGAATTGTAAATCCGGAATTGTTGGAAATTTACGATGAAGTAAACCCTGAATTGTTGGTTTTTGTTGAAGATGTTCTGTTAAACCGAAAAAGTGATGCTACTGAACGATTGCTTGATTTTGCCGAACATTTAAAAGGCGAAACCAAATTTAAAGAGGAAAAGGTTTTAGGATGGCGATCGCACGCTTTGCAAGAGCGTATCACTCATGCCTTGGTTAAAGGTGTTGAAGAATTTATTACTACCGATGTAGAAGAAGCTAGACAAACTGTTGATCGACCTATTCAGGTGATTGAACAACATTTAATGAACGGAATGAACATTGTGGGCGATTTGTTTGGTTCGGGAAAAATGTTTTTGCCGCAAGTTGTAAAATCGGCTCGTGTAATGAAAAAAGCGGTGGCTTATCTGCTACCTTTTATCGAAGAAGAAAAACTGAAAAACGGAGTAACAAATAATTCATCGGCAGGTAAAGTTTTAATGGCAACCGTTCGCGGCGATGTACACGATATTGGTAAAAATATTGTGGCGGTGGTTTTGGCTTGTAACAATTTCGAAATTATAGATTTAGGTGTGATGGTTCCGCCCGAAAAAATTATTGAAACCGCCATTAGAGAACAGGTTGATGTAATTGGTTTAAGCGGATTAATTACTCCTTCATTAGACGAAATGGTTTATTTAGCTAAAGAATTGGAAAAAATTGGTGTTAAAATTCCAGTAATGATTGGCGGTGCAACAACATCACGTGCACATACCGCCGTAAAAATTGCACCTGAATATACGCAAACGGTTGTTCATGTGAACGATGCATCGCGTGCTGTAACCGTGATTAATAATTTATTGCAACCCGATAAAAACAAAATTTATAAAGAAGATATTCGGACGCAATACGAAAAATTACGTTATGATTTTTTACATAGAGCGCGAGATAAAAAATATTTATCGATTGCCGATGCCCGTAAAAACAAATACAAAATAGATTGGGATTTGCAACATATTACAAAACCAAATTTTCTTGGTAAAAAGCAGGTTAGCGTAGAATTATCAGAATTGGTTCCGTATATAGACTGGAGTCCTTTTTTTAGATCTTGGCAGTTGTTTGGTAAATATCCTGATATTTTTAACGATGATATTGTGGGTGAACAAGCAACTATTTTGTTTGCCGAAGCACAGGAAATGTTGACAAAGATCGTTTCAGAAAAATGGTTTGAAGCTAAAGGAATCATAGGGATTTACAAAGCCAATCAGGTAAATGATGATGATGTTGAATTGATTGATGAAAATGATAAAACCATCGCAACTTTGCTAACTCTTCGTCAGCAGGCGCATAAATCGGGCAGTGTACCAAATATTGCCTTGGCAGATTTTATCGCACCAAAATCAGCAGGAATCAACGATTATGTTGGCTTGTTCTGTGTAAGTACCGGTTTTGGCGTTGAAGAAAAAGCCAAAGATTATGAAAACGCTCAAGACGATTACAATTCTATCATGGTTAAAGCATTGGGAGATCGTTTAGCCGAAGCTTTTGCGGAATACCTGCACGAGAAAGTCCGTAAGGAAATTTGGGGATATTCTGTTTCGGAACAATTAACTAATGACGATTTAATCAAAGAATCGTACGAGGGTATTCGTCCGGCGCCTGGTTATCCGGCTTGTCCAGATCATTTAGAGAAAAACACCATTTGGGATGTTTTAAATGTTGCTGATGAAATTGGTGTAATACTAACCGAAAGTTTGGCAATGTGGCCGGCATCTTCGGTTTCGGGATATTATTTTGGTAATAAAGAAGCAAAATATTTTGGTGTAGGGAAAATTAAAAACGATCAGGTGGAAGATTATGCCCGCAGGCGAAATATCAGTTTTGAGGAAGCCACCAAATGGCTCGGACCAAATATTAATGAATAACAAATTTAAGTACTAACACCCATTTGCGTTAGGGATTACCTTCGGTCAGTTCGGCTGAAGCCTCGGGTGCAGTGAAAAGCCTTTTAAAAGCTTGTAACACATGTGAGAGAAAGCAACTAAATGTTGCTTTACCGAAACTTGCGAACGAAGTTCTGTCCGACCCGCCTCGGCGGGGAACGCTCAAATAATTATAAAATGAAAGTTACCGAACATATACAGAATGCCGACGGAAAAGCATTGTTTTCGTTTGAAATTTTACCGCCTTTGAAAGGGCAGAATATTCAATGTATTTTTGATACGATTGATCCGTTAATGGAGTTTAATCCGCCGTTTATTGATGTTACTTATCATCGGGAAGAATACACATATAAAGATGTCGGAAACGGTTTATTGGAGAAAAAAATCGTAAAAAAACGTCCGGGAACGGTTGGAATTTGTGCTGCTATTCAGAACAAATACAAGGTTGATGCTGTGCCGCATATTTTGTGTGGCGGGTTTACGAAAGAAGATACCGAGAATTTTTTGATTGATTTAGATTTTTTAGGTATTGATAACGTGGTTGCTTTGCGTGGCGATGCGGTTAAAAGTGAGATTTATTTTAAGGCTGAAAAAAACGGACATAGATATGCATCGGAATTGGTAACACAGATTTCGGAACTGAACAATGGTATTTATTTAGATGATGAATTGGAAAATTCGCACACGACAAATTTCTGTATAGGTGTGGGGGCATATCCGGAAAAGCACATAGAAGCTCCGAATTTTGACAGTGATTTACAGTTCTTAAAACAAAAAATTGATAAGGGTGCCGATTATATTGTTACGCAAATGTTTTTTGATAATGCCAAGTTTTTTGATTTTGTGGATAAATGTAGAAAAACAGGTATTGAAGTTCCGATTATTCCAGGACTGAAACCTTTGACCACTAAAGGTCAGCTAAATATGATTCCGCATCGTTTTAAAGTGGATTTACCCGATGCTTTGGTTATTGAAATCTTAAAGGCAAAAGACAACGAAGCTGTAAAACAAATTGGTATTGAATGGTGCATTCAGCAAAGTAAAGAGATTATCGCAGCGGGAATTCCTATTGTACATTATTATTCTATGGGAAAATCGGATACCGTTAAAAGAGTTGCGAAAGAGGTTTTTTAAAAAAAAGCGGATTTATAAAAATCCGCTTTTAGTTTATTTTTGAGTAATAATATTTTGTTCTGTATCCTTCATCATAGCTTCCCGATTCAACTATTTCAGGATAAAAATTACTGTTTAACTGAATTTTAGAATGAAAGTTTTCTGATGTTCCTGATGAAAAATGTGAAAAACCACCATTATAAGATCCAAGTACTAAAAATGGATGAAAATTTTGTGGGAATAAATTATTGTAAGGATTAATAATGTTTTTTGGATATCTATAAGTAATAACGTAAGGATTTGTACTATCAACGTGTTTTGTATTATAAGTGGTAATATTATTAAAACTATCTAGATTAATAACTTCTGTAGATGATAAATTGTTATCAACCTTATTAGTTATTTCAATCAGCGATTCTTTATAAACAAAATCTTTTGTACCATTGTAACTTCCTTCTTTATACTTTTCAGTTATTAGTTTATTATTAGCATAGATATATTCGTAATGATAAACTGCATCCTGAAAACTGCCTGAAGATGAAAAACCTCTTTTAATTAAATTATTATTGGTATCATAAAAGAAATGACTTGAACCTCCAAATGTCCCTTTTTTAGTTAATTCATCAGAATCACTGTTGTCAAAAGAATCAATTCGTTCAATTTTATTATTTGCATTATATGTAAACACTTGCGTTATTCTTCCAGTTGGTCTCGGAGGTGGTGGAGATGCTAAAGAAGAATTTGTTTTATTGCCATAATAATTTGAAATGCCAGTATTGGGATCATATCTAAAATAAATATAGTCTACAATAGAATCTAATCGTAAATTTTCTGTTGGGACTTGCAAATTATTTGAAGTTTGATTGAAATAGGTTTTATCCAATTCTTCAAAAGGAAATTTTACCTCAACAGGTTTGTCCTCTTCATGCTCATCAACTGTACAAGAAGTTAAAGATAATACGGATAATAATAGAAGGTACATGTTTTTCATAAGATTGTAATTTTATCTAAATTTAGCATAAATATTAATAAATATCAAATTGAATAACTCTATAATTCAAAAAACATATATTTATAAAACATAAAACACAGATTTTAATCAATGGATATTGATCTAATTTTAAACAAGATACATTCGCTCCCAGAAGATTCTTCAAAGGTATTGAAAAGTTATATTACCGAAGTTTCGTACACCAAAGGTCATATTTTGCTTGATACCAAAACGGTAGAAAAAAACATTTACTTTATAAAAAAAGGAATTGTAAGAGCTTTTGCACGCACTCCTGATAACGATATTACTTTTTGGATTGGTCGTGAAGGCGAAACCATTTTATCTATGAAAAGTTATGTTGCCCATGAAAAAGGGTATGAAACTATTGAACTTCTAGAAGACGGAGATCTGTATCAGCTAAATACTGTAAATCTGAATTTGCTTTATGAGAAAGACATTCATATTGCCAATTGGGGTAGAAAATTTGCCGAACAGGAATTACTTAAAACCGAAGAACGATTAATATCCCGTCAGTTTAAAACGGCATCAGAACGATACAAAACGCTTTTAGCAGAAAATCCCGATTTAATTCAACGAGTGCAATTGGGTTACATTGCATCGTATTTAGGCATTACCCAAGTTAGTTTAAGCAGGATTAGAGCCGATATTAAATAACTTTTTATCATTTGTAAAATAAAATATTCTAGATATTTACAACCTTTGTTCGTTTATAAATCGAAGTATTTAAAAGAATTATGGAAAAAATAGATTTAAGAAAAGTAGCAGAACACGAAATTTCCTTATTACAACACATCAGTAAGCAGACATTTTTTGAAACATTCTCTGATAGTAATTCTGAAGAGAACATGAAAAAATATTTAGAGGAAGGATTTTCTGTTGAAAAACTAACTGCAGAATTAAACAATCCTGATTCTGAATTTTATTTTGCTTTGTTTAATAAGGAAATAATCGGGTACTTAAAAGTAAACTTCGGAATATCGCAAACCGAATTAAAAGATGATAAAGCTTTAGAAATTGAACGAATTTATGTTCTTCAAGAATTTCATGGTAAAAAAGTCGGTCAGTTCCTTTTTGAAAAAGCTTTAAATATAGCCAAAGACAAAAGCTGCGATTATGTTTGGTTGGGTGTTTGGGAAGAAAACCAACGTGCGATAAGTTTCTATAAAAAGAATGGTTTTATTGAATTTGACAAGCACATTTTTAAATTAGGTGACGATGAGCAAACCGACATCATGATGATGAAAAAATTATAAAAAAGACTGAAAATTTCAGTCTTTTTTATTCTATTTCTTGCTTTTCTTTTTGTCTGTCTGTAACCGATTTATCTTCTGCAACACCCGCTTTCCAGTAAGAATACGCATTAAGTTCGTTTGCCAGCCAGCCCAAATCTTTTCGAAGATAATTTCTAATTTCTTTTACCGATGCATATTCGCAAGCAACATATCCAAATTTATTAGTTTGTGGAATTTCAACTTTTTTAACTATTTCTGCCAGTTCACTTCCGTTTTCAGGATGTTCGTTATACAGCCAGATAAAATCAATATCTGCATCAGTCTTTAAAATTTGTTCATCTGTTTTTGTAGGAACTTCAATAATACATGTTCCTTTTACAGATTTTGGAAGCGTTTCTAAAATAGCAGCCAAAACCGGAATTGCAGTAGCATCGCCCACCAACAAATACCAGTTTAAATTTTGCGGATACAATTCTTTAGCTTCGGTACGCATACCAACCCCCAACTTATCGCCTGTTTTAGCATTTAACGCCCACGCAGATGCCGGACCATTTTCGCCATGATTTACAAACTCAATAATCAATTCATTATTTTCAACATCAATAGCTCTATGAGTATAAGTTCGTACAGATGGTGCTACTTCTTTTTCGGGATAATTCCATTGATTTTGATCTCTATCGAAGACAGGAAAATGAACTTCATTAACACCCGCAGGCGGAATAAATATTTTATTGTTGTCGCCAATAGTTGTGTTTTCAAAATCAGACACATCGCCGCTTAAAGTAATTCTGATATATTTTGGAGTGATATATTCTTTGTGTTTCAGTGAAAAAACTTTTTGCGCAACAGGATTGTTTGTTTTTGCCATATCTATATTATTTAAAATAAATCTAAATAACAAATTTACTAATTCTTACCAACTATAAAAATTATTTATAAAATTAAAATCTGTATTTCATTTAATTGATCGTTCTTAAATATTAATTCTTAAATTTATAGTAATGGAAACAATTATAGGAACTATCGCAGGCATACTAACATCGGTATCCATGATACCGCAACTAATTAAGGTGTTAAAAGAAAAAGATGTAGAAAACCTTTCGTGGGGAATGATCGCCGTTTTACTCACTGGTGTTTCGCTATGGGTTGTTTACGGAATTATGAAAAATGAATTGCCCATTATTCTCTCCAACGGATTTTCGGTTTTAGTAAATACAATTCTGCTGATCTATTACTTTAAATATAAAAATCAGTAGCATGAAAATGTTAGCAATCATAGTCCTTTTTCATTTTTTTTCGTTAACTTTAATACAGATTATAAAAAATTAAGACTATGAAAAAGTATTTTTTATTCAGCTGTACCATTCTAACTTCATTGCTATTAACAAGTTGTAGTGCGGTAGAAACTATTTTTAAAGCCGGCATGTGGTGGGCTTTTATTTTGATATTTCTTGGAATTGGATTAGTCCTTTGGATTTTTTCTAAAATGAGAAATAAAAATTAAAATTATTACATCATCAAGATGCGGATTTTTCTATTTACAGAAAGCCGCGTCTTTTCTTCCCTTATAAAAACATTCAGAACGCCATTTTTTTAGTTTTAATTTGATAGTAAGCAAACCACAAAATGCAAATATTAAATTTTACAGACAAAGGCATTTACTGTATTCCGGGTAAGTTTTATATCGATCCTTGGAAACCCGTAGACTATGCGTTAATAACGCACGGTCACGCCGATCATGCTCGTTGGGGAATGAAAAAATACCTGTGTCATCACCTCACAGTTCCTATTCTCCACATTCGCATTGGTGCAGATATTCAGGTTCAGGGCATTGGCTATAACGAACCTATCAACATAAACGGCGTAAAAGTGTCGTTTCACCCTGCGGGTCATATTATTGGTTCGGCACAGATCAGAATGGAATACAAAGGAAAAGTTGTGGTAGTTTCAGGTGATTATAAATTACAAAACGACGGACTTTCGACTGTTTTTGAACCTGTTAAATGCCACGAATTTGTTACCGAAAGTACGTTTGGATTGCCAATTTACAAATGGGCATCAACTGAAAAATTGAATGAATCCATGCAAAATTGGGTGCTTCACAATCAGGAAATCGGTAAAACTTCGGTTTTTGTTGGATACTCTTTAGGCAAGGCACAACGTATTTTAAATGCTGTCAGTGGCATCGCTCCGGTTTACACACATTATTCCATCACCAAATTGAATCAGGCGTATGAAAACGCAGGAATTCAACTGCCACATTATGAATCGCTCGATTTCAGAGAATCTGTTCAACATGTAAATAAAGGCATTGTAATTGTTCCACCATCGCTTGTGGACACCAACGTTTTAAAGAAAATTCCGAATATGGTTTACGCAATTTGTTCGGGTTGGATGCAGGTTCGCGGTGCCAGAAGATGGCGCAGTGCCGATGCCGGTTTTGCTGTAAGCGATCATGCCGATTGGGACGATCTTTTAAAAGCAGTTAAAGAAACAAATGCCGAAAAAGTGTATGTAACCCACGGACAAACTGCCGTATTTGCTAAATATTTGAACGAAAACGGAATTGAAGCCGTTGAACTGCATACTGCTTTTGGAAATGAAGAAGAAGATGAATCTACACCCGAAAGCCTATGAAAGCATTTGCGCAACTGATAAATTCGTTAGACAGCACCAATAAAAATCTGCAGAAAATCGCGGCAATTGAATTGTTTATTGATACGGCAAGTAACGACGATAAATTGTGGTTTTTGTCACTTTTTACCGGTAAACGCCCAAAACGTAGCGTTACCACCAAGCTTTTAAAGCAATGGGTTTTAGAGGAAACGCAGCTGCCCGAATGGCTGTTTGCAGAAAGTTACGCGGCTGTTGGCGATTTAGGCGAAACCATTGCGTTGTTGTTACCAGATAACGAACATCCTTCGGAAAAACCTCTTTCTGAATGGATGAATGAAATTATTGCCTTAAAAGATAAATCCGAAGAAGAAAAAAGAACGTACGTTGTTAACAGTTGGCAAACTTTAAACACCACCGAGCGCTTTATTTTCAACAAGTTGTTGGGTGGAAGTTTCCGTTTGGGTGTCTCATCAAAAACGGTTATTAATGCTTTTGCAAAACACTTTGATTTAGAAGCTGCTGCCGTAACACATAGTATTATGGGCGATTGGGATCGAAACGAAGTCGATTTTGAAGGTTTGGTAAAAGGAAATTACACAGAAATCAATAAAAGCAAGCCCTACCCTTTTTGTCTGGCATACGCCTTAGATAAAGATTTGATTGATTTAGGATTGATCAATGATTGGCAGATTGAATATAAGTGGGATGGAATTCGTGCGCAAGTTATCAAGCGCGAAGGAGAATTCTTTATTTGGTCGCGTGGCGAAGAATTGATTACGGTTCAATTTCCCGAAATAGAAAAAGCGTTGATTGATTTTCCTGATGATTTTGTGATCGATGGCGAACTGTTGGTGGTTAAAAATAAAGAAGTGTATAATTTCAGTGAACTTCAAAAACGGTTGAACAGAAAAAATCTGCCTAAAAAAATGCTCGAAGAACTTCCGGTATCGCTTTATATTTATGATGTTTTAGAATGGAAAAGTGAAGATATCCGTACAAAACCGCTTGCTTACCGAAGATCTATTTTGGAAAATCATTTTAATATCGATACAAATCCATCGCTGCATTTATCGCCTGTTATCAAAGAAATCGATTGGACAAAACTACCCGAAATCCGCGCCAATGCACGTTTAATAAACAGCGAAGGATTAATGTTGAAAAACGTTGATTCGCCTTATCATACCGGAAGAAAACGGGGCGATTGGTGGAAATGGAAAACCGATCCTTTAACCATTGATGCTGTGCTTATTTACGCCCAGAAAGGCAGCGGTCGTCGCAGTGGTTATTATACCGACTATACCTTTGCCGTTAAAAGTGGTGATGCATTGGTTACCATTGCCAAAGCATATTCCGGCTTAACAGATAAGGAAATTCAAGAGGTCAGCAAATTCGTAAACAAAAACGCAATAGAGAAATTTGGACCGGTACGAACGGTAAAACCCGAATTGGTTTTCGAAATTGCTTTTGAAGGAATTGGGTACAGTAGTCGGCATAAATCGGGCGTGGCATTGCGTTTCCCAAGAATTTTGCGTTGGCGTAAAGACAAAACCGTTGCCGATATTGATACGATTGACGAAGTTAAAAAACTGATTACCTGATTATGGAAAACTTAAAAACATCCGAAGGTTATCAGATCATAAATAATTGGATGACCGCCGACCAAAAAGTTCCTTTTGAATTTCAAGAGCGAACCTGGAATTACTATCACAAAGGTTACAGCGGCATGGTGGTTGCACCAACGGGTTTTGGTAAAACATTTTCGGTTTTTCTGGGCGTTGTCATCAATTACATCAATCAGTACCAAAAAATGCAGTCGGGCTTAAAATTGTTGTGGGTTACCCCTATCCGATCGCTTGCAAAAGATCTGGCACGAGCCATGCAGGAAGCCGTTGACAGCATAGGAATTGATTGGGTTGTTGAAGTTCGTAACGGCGATACCGATCCAAAACAAAAAGCAAGGCAAACCAAGCAAATGCCCGATGTGCTTATTGTAACGCCCGAAAGTCTGCATTTGTTGCTGGCACAAAAAAGTCGCGATAAATTCTTTAAGAACCTGCAATGTATCGCTGTTGATGAGTGGCATGAATTAATGGGAAACAAGCGAGGAGTTTTGGTTGAACTGGCTTTGGGGTACCTTAAAAACAACGTATCAAACCTAAAAATTTGGGGAATTACAGCTACAATCGGCAATATAGATGAGGCGATGGAAGTTTTGCTTCCTAACGTATCGAAAAAAATCAAAATTGTATCGAAAGAAAAAAAGCAGATCGAAATTATTCCGGTTTATCCCGATAAGGTTGATGTATTGCCGTGGGCTGGTCATTTGGGTGGAACGTTGGCAGATAAAGTTGCCGAAATTATTTCATCAAGCCGATCTACTTTGGTTTTTACAAATACACGAAGTCAGAGTGAAATGTGGTATCAGTTGCTTTTAAATGCCGATCCCGATTTGGCGGGTCAGTTGGCGCTGCATCACGGTTCTATAGATCATGCACTGCGACAATGGATTGAAAACGCGTTGAGCAGCGGTCAGTTAAAAGCGGTTGTTTGTACTTCGTCTTTAGATTTGGGTGTCGATTTTAAACCCGTTGATACCGTTGTTCAAATAGGATCCAGCAAAGGAATTGCCCGTTTTTTACAACGCGCCGGCAGAAGTGGTCATTCGCCTTACGAAACATCGAAAATATATTTTGTTCCTACGCATACTTTGGAATTGTTGGAAGTTGCCGCGCTTAAAGATGCCTATAAAAATAAAGTCGTAGAAAAACGAGAACCAATGGTGCTTACTTATGATGTGCTTGTTCAGTTTATGGTTACCATTGCGTTGGGCGGCGGTTTTAAATCGAACGAACTTTTTCCGATCATTCAGCAAACTCATGCTTTCAAGTATTTGCAGAAAGAAGATTGGAACTGGTGTTTGGCTTTCATTACAAAAGGTGGAAAATTAGGCGAAAATTATGAAGAATTTCATCGGGTTGATGTAAATGAAGACGGAGTTTACGAAGTTAAAAAACGACGTATCGGTATGCTTCATCGGTTAAATATCGGCGTAATTGTTAGCGATGCCATGTTGCGGGTAAAATATACATCGGGCGGATACATTGGTATGGTTGAAGAATATTTTTTGACGAAACTTAAAGTAGGCGATAAATTTATTTTAGCCGGAAGAGTGTTAGAATATGTGCGAATGAAAGAACTAACCGTTTACGTGCGCAACAGTTCGGGCAAGGCAATTACACCAAGCTGGTTAGGCGGCAGATTGCCTTTAAGTGCCGATTTAAGCCAATTTTTACGTCAAAAATTATCAGAAGCGGCGGTAAATCAATCAAAAAGTAAGGAAATTCAGTTTTTAAATCCGCTTTTAAGTTATCAACAAACTCATTCTGCACTACCATTACACAACGAACTTTTGGTGGAGCAGATTCATACGCGCGAAGGGTATCATTTGTTTATGTATCCGTTAGAAGGACGCTTGGTGCACGAAGTTATGGCAACTGTTATTGCGTACAGAATCAGTAAGCGATTTCCGATCAGTTTTTCAATCGCTATGAACGATTACGGTTTTGAATTGTTTTCGGATCAGCCAATACCTGTGGATTTGGAATTTCTTACCGAATTATTTCAGTTAGATCATTTAATGGACGATGTTGTTGCAAGTATCAATGCAGCCGAAATGGCTTTGCATAAATTCCGAGATATTGCCGTAATTGCAGGCATGGTAATACAGACTTTTCCGGGTAAACAACGAAATAATAAATCGCTTCAGGCATCATCGAGCATCATTTTTAAGGTGTTGGAAGAATTTGAACCATCGCATCTTTTGGTTCGTCAGGCGTATAACGAAGTTTTCAATCAGCAACTGCAGGAAGTCCGCTTGGTTGATGCTTTTAAACGCATTGCATCCAACAAAATTGTCCTTAAATTTACCGATCGATACACGCCGTTGAGCTTCCCGATAAAAGTAGATAGTTTAAGACAATCGCTTTCAAGTGAAGACCTTACAACGCGCATTAACCGAATGATTGAACGAAATTTAAAGAAACGTAAAAAATGAATCTGATTGAACAACCTATTTGTTTTGCCGGTAACGATTTGCTGTTAAACAACCAGCGAAGTATTTATTGGCAGGCACAAAACGCTTTGATTTTTTCGGATCTGCATTCAGGAAAAAGTGCACATTTCAGAAAGCACGGCATGGCAATACCGTCGTATCTGCATTATAGTGATTTAGAGCGATTGCAATTTTTAATTCAACATTATCAACCCAAACAAATCATTATTGTAGGCGATTTAATACATGCTGCCAGCAACAAAGAAGTGATCGATTTAAAACGAATAACATCTACTTTTTCATCTACAGATTTCCATTTGATAAAAGGAAACCATGACCGTATTCCAGAAAAATTAATCAAAGATTTAGGAATTAGTTCGGTAACAGAAAATTTAGTAATTGATACAATTCAGTTTGTTCATGAACCAAGTTTGAACATTAATTTACCAACAATTTCAGGACATATACATCCGGGAATTCAAATTCCTTTGTTAAAAAACAGTCGAAAAAAATTGCCGTGTTTTGTGGTACAATCCTCGCAAATTATATTACCTGCTTTTAGCAAACTTACCGGATTGGATACTACGAAAACAATTGCAGACGCAACCTATTACGGTTTTCATGAAGAAGGATTTTTTGAGATAAAATATTAGTTCTAAACAACTAAAAATTCTACACAGCTGTAAAACAAGTACTACAAATCTTTTCAATAACATCTTGTATTTTAGATGTTTGTTTTAATGGTATTTATTAAAATTGTTTTAAACATGAAAAGAGATTATATTGTATCGATCGAAAATCCTTGTGAAAAAATTGTGTGGGCTAACATGCAACAATCCGCAAGTGGGAAATTCTGTGATTTATGTTCCAAAAACGTAGTTGATTTCTCTGTACTTTCTGATGCAGAAATCATTAAAATCATAGAAAACCCGTCAAGAGATATTTGTGCTAAAATGTCTACTTTACAAACAAACCGATTGTTAAGTAATCCATCCAAAATAAAAAACTTCCACTTAAGCAAAACAATTACAACGTTGTTAGTTGTTGGGTCAGTCAAAGGTACTTTTGCATCTGAACAAAATCTAACAAAACAAGATCAAATAGTTGTAAACAGCAGTTTTAATTCTATTCAAAAATTTCCCGAGAAAGTTGCAACAGACAGCTTAAAGAAAACTATTTCGGGTAGTATTATAAATGAAAATACAGACGAAACCTTAGACTATGATTATGTTTTTATAGAAGGCACCAATATTAGTGCTGTAACAGATACTTTAGGAAATTTCACATTAAACGTACCCAATGATTTTACGGCAAATGAAATTGTTCTTGTGCTTAAAGCAACCGGTTGGGAAAGCGATACTCGAATAATTGTTTATACAAAAGATTTACCAGTTACCAATCTTATCATTAAAAAAGAGAGTCCTATTGTGGGCGAATATATTATTAAAATTAAGAGAAAGTGGTGGCAGTTCTGGAAAAAGAAATATTATTAATAATTGATTTATAGTATGAAAAAAGTAGTATTACTTACCTGTTTGTTGTTTTTCTCGCTACAAGTACTCGCGCAAAAAAATCAAGAAGATCTTCTTATTGAATCTTTTCTAGAACTAAATTCAGTAGAAACAAGCGAAGATGAAACTGAATTAAATCGTGCTATTCAAAAATTCGATACTCAATTAATTTATACGCTTGAGAATGATGAGATTAGATCTTTTAAAAATTTTGAAAAAGGATTAGACAGTCTGTACACCGATTTTACCTTTAAAGAATCTGGAGATTATAAACTTTTTACTTTAAGAAACGGATTTGACCGCTGGAATTATATTCTGAAAAATAAAAAAGTTGTCCTGAAAGAGTTGAAAACCTTTGATTATTATGATCAAATTTATCCATTAGACAATGATGAATTTCTATTGTTAAAACGTATGGACGAAATGTCTTTTTCTTGTTGCGAGGTTTACATTTATCGAAGAAAAGCAAAGTTGACTCCCCGAAAAGCGCTGTCGGTTTGTTCTTGGACTAATGTAGACAACAGTCGAACTGGAGAAAAAGACCCTGAAACAGGGCTTTACACAGTTGAAGGCGGAATGGAATACCTAAAGCCTTTAGAAATACGGTTTGATCCAAAGAGAAAAATAATCTCGTATAGCTTTTTAAGTCAAATTAAATGGAATCCTGCTACACAAAACGGAATTCCGGTAAAATCATCGGTGAGATTTCTTTTAAGAATTGATATTCAATAAGAAAACTAAATAGTTTTAAGATGAAAGTAAAATTTATAATCCTTTTTTTAGCAATGATTCTTACTAAAGAAATCAAAGCACAAACCATTCATATATTACAATTACTATAGTTAGAAAAATATAAACAGCATTAAAAAAAAATTCTGCCAAATAGCAGAAAAATTTAACTTTTAAAAAAATTGTGACCCAATCAGGATTCGAACCTGAGACCTACTGCTTAGAAGGCAGTTGCTCTATCCAGCTGAGCTATTGGGCCGAACCTAAACACAAGGTTTAATTTGTCGGGGTGGCAGGATTCGAACCTGCGGCCTCCTGCTCCCAAAGCAGGCGCGATAACCGGGCTACGCTACACCCCGA
>JAVXSC010000043.1:0-15183 GCA_036643355.1 Myroides sp. | reverse complement strand
GTCGATGCAACATCTACAGAATTTAATCGTTCGACCAAATCTCCATTAATCGGTTTAATTACTGAGTGGTTAGATGAGCGTGGTGAGGTTCAGCAACGTTCTGTAGAGTCGGATCTAGGTGGAACCATGCGTTTAGGCGGTTGGGACTGTGAAATTAAAGAAGGCACAAAAGCATTCGATATTTACCAAAACACAATGATTAACGAGCGTCACCGTCACCGTTATGAATTTAACAACTATTATACAGAAGCGTTTGAAAAAGCTGGTATGGTACTTTCAGGCGTAAATCCTGAAACAAAATTGGTAGAGATTATTGAATTGCCAAATCATCCGTTTTTTGTTGCAGCTCAGTATCACCCTGAATATAAAAGTACAGTAGCAAATCCGCACCCATTATTCTCTGCATTTGTAAAAGCGGCAGTAGAAAAAAAAGTTAACGTGTAGTAAACGAACTGCAGGTTTAAAAGAAGAATAAATTTTTCAAGAATGGAAGAAAAAAAATTAGACAAAAGTAGCCTTATAGGTATGGCTATCATTACCGTTTTATTGTTTTGGATGTTATCGGGAAACATGTTTTCTGATGATAAAAAAGACGATAAAACAAAAGAAACAGCTAAAACCGAAACGGCTGCTAAAACTCCGATTGATCAGTTGGCTGCAAATGCACAAAACGATACCGTTGCAAATGCACAATTAAAAAATCAGTTGGGATCGTTTGCTTACGGCGCTTCGTTGCCAAGTGTTACAGGCGCAAAAGATATCGAAGTTGATAACGGTGTTCTAACAATTGTTTTTTCTAGCAAAGGCGGTTATATTAAAGAAGCTACTGTAAACAATCAAAAAAGAATTTCGAGCAAAAATGATGATCTGGTAAAAATCATCACCAACAATAATTCAAAGTTAGATTTAAAATTTGCTACTAAAGACAATCGTTTGTTAAATACAAAAGATTTGTCTTTTGAACCAACTTTAACAAAAGAAGGCGAAAATACAGTGGTTTCAATGAAGTTAAAAACATCAGAAACTGCGTATTTAGAATATCGCTATGTATTAATACCTAACAAATATATGTTAGATTTAAGCATAAAATCGGTAGGTTTAAGTTCGGTTCTAAACACGGCAAATCCAGCAGAATTAACGTGGCAGTTAAAAGCTACACGTAACGAAAAATCGATCACTTACGAAAATCGTTATGCAGAAATTGTTTATGAATACGAAGATGGTAAAGACGATTATTTAAATCCTGCAAAAACAACTTCTGAAGACGCTAAAGATTTAACCTATGTTGCTTTTAAACAGCATTTATTTACATCGGTTTTATTGACAGATACGCCAATTAAAATGGCAAAATTAAATCAAGAAAATCTTGTTACAGACGAAGATGAAAAAGCTGGTTTCTTAAAAGATTTTACTGCGGTTATGCCGTTAGAATATAAAGGTGGCGAACTTTCGTACAACATGAACCTTTATATGGGACCTACAGATTATAACATCTTAAATGATTACGATAAAAATTTAGACGAAATTGTACCATTAGGTTGGGGAATTTTTGGTTGGTTGAACAAACTAATCGTTATTCCAATCTTTACGGTATTAACAAATTTAATTCCACACGGAATTGCTATTATATTGTTCACTGTTGTGATTCGTTTAATCATGTCGCCAGTTCAATACAAATCGTATGTATCGCAGGCAAAAATGAAATTAATTCGTCCGGAAGTAAACGAATTGAATGAAAAGTATGCGAAAGATCCAATGAAAAAACAGCAGGAAACAATGAAGCTGTACAACAAAGCGGGTGTTAATCCAATGGCAGGTTGTATTCCAATGTTGATTCAGCTACCGGTTTTCTACGCATTGTTCAGTTTCTTCCCGTCGGCGTTCGATTTAAGACAAAAAGCATTCCTTTGGGCAGACGATTTATCGTCGTATGACAGTGTATTTACCTTACCGTTCTCTATTCCATTTTATGGTAGTCACGTAAGTTTGTTTCCAATCTTGGCTGCATTAGCAACATTTTTCTATATGAAAATGACCACAGGCGATCAGGCTGCAATGACTCCGCAACAAGAAGGTATGCCGGATATGGGTAAAATCATGAAAGTTATGATTTACATTTCGCCAATCATGATGTTGTTTTTCTTTAACAATTACGCTTCTGGTTTATCATTGTATTACTTTATATCGAATTTAATTACCATAGGAATAATGTATGTGATTAAAAACAAGATTGTTACAGAAGATAAAGTGAAAGTGATTATCGAAACAAACAAATCAAAAGACAAGCCTAAATCTAAATTCCAACGTAAAATGGATGAATTGATGGAACAGGCACAACAGCAAAAAGCGAATCAAAATAAAAAGTAATTCAGTTAAATAAACTATATTTAAAGCATCCTTGAAAAGGGTGCTTTTTTTAATTATTTATTATGAAGAAAATATTTACTTTAATATTGATATTTAGTTCTGTAACAAGTTTTGCACAAAAGGAAATAACAATAAGTGAGATTTTAAACGATCCAACTAAATATCATGAAACATATGTAACTGTTAAAGGCTACTTTGATAATGAGCATAAAGAGGGTAGAGCTATATATGAAACAGAAGATGATTGCGCTATAAATGCGTGGAGCAAAGGATTATTTATGTATATATCAAAAAGTAATTTAGAAAAATTTGATATTTCAATTGAATGGAGCGGATATATTGAAGTAACAGCATTTTTTTCATTGGAAAGAAAAGGAAGTTATGATCACTTTGGAGGTGGGCTTCTTGATGTACAAACCATTAAGGTGTTACAAAACTCCTCTACACAAAGTTTCTGACTTTGCGTAATAATATAATGTAGAAAGAGTAACAGAAATCAGGTTTGTGATAAAGATAATGTACTTAATCTAACAAATCCGCCAACTCTTCGCCTACAATCGAACCAATAGCAATGCCCGTTCCTGTTAAACGAACGCCACAAAATACATTGCCAGAAAGCTGTTTCACGATCGGACTTCGCTGTTCGCCCATGCCCATAATTCCGCTCCAACGATGATCGATTTCAAATGGATGATTCGGCAGAATTACTTCTTTTAAATAAGTTTCCAGTTGATTTTGAATTAAATCTGTCGTTCCAAATTCTGCAGTGGTTTCGCCTTCTAAATCCAGATTTCGTCCGCCTCCGAATAAAATTCTGTTTCCTACATTTCTGAAATAATAAAAACCCTCGTCCATGTGAAAACAGCCTTTGAACGGTAAATTTTCGATTGGTTTCGTCACCAAAACTTGCGCTCGAGCAGGAACTACATCTAAATTGTATAACTTTTTAGTAAAGGCATTGGTACACAAAAAAACTTTTTTTGAACTGAAATGAAATCCATTTTCCAATTCAATTTCCACTTCTGAATTCAAATCGTTTATCGATTTAACTTCTACATTATTTAAAATGGATATTTGATTAGAAATCACTAATTCTACAAAAGATTTCATCATTTTTCCGGTATGAATATGACCTTCAAAATCAGTTTCAACCATTCCGATTGTATTTTTAAAACCAAAATCTTTATCAGATTTTCTGTAAACATTTTCATTAAAAATCGGTTTTAGCCAAGAATTAATTTTATCTAAATTGTACAAACTTTGCTCCATCAATTCTTTGTCATTTTCCCGAAAAATTTCATAACCGCCGAATTGATGATAATCCATTTTTTCATCAGGAATCAGCGAACGCAATTTTTGCAAACCCTTGAATCTTCTTTCTACCAATTTGTAAACTTCTTCTTCAGAATTCGATTCCAGATACCAAAGCACTTCCGACAAAGTTCCGAAACAAGCAAATCCGGCATTTTTGGTACTTGCGCCTTCGGGTAACATTCCTTTTTCAATGATTACGATTTTTGCTTCAGGATGTTTTTTGCGTAAGTGATATGCCGTACTCAAGCCGACAATTCCGCTACCGATGATGGTGAAGTCAACATTTTTAAAATAGGTTTCGAGTTCCCAAAAACTTAAATTCATAAAGAAAATATTTAAGTCAAAAATAGAATGAATTTATTAATTAAACGCAGTTCATTGGTTAAAAATTACCGTTCACAAATTTATGCTTTCTGTTCATAAAGTTATTTTATTTAATTTAAAATCAATTACTTAATTTATTATACAGTTAAATCCTTTAAAATGATTATCATGAAAAATATTTTGTTAATCCTCGTTATATTCTGTAGCGCAAATTTACTAATAGCGCAAAATCAAATTTTCAAAACGTATCAGGACAAAGTTGCGCTGCAAAAAGATGCAGAAAATTTGGTCGAACTTTTCACAAACGATTTGAAAAAAATCGAACCAACGATTTCATTTGACATCAAAAGCCGCATCAACACTACGCCCTATTTAATTTATTATGATGGAAAAAATGAAGTAAGCTTGCCCTATTGGGAAGAAGTCATTCCTCCGCTGAAACAATTTTTAACACAGGTTTCTGGTAGTAAAGAGAAAGGAAAAGAAGTTTTTGGTTTGTTTTTTAACGGATTTTACATTCCTCATGAATTGGGTCATGCGCTGGAACACGCAAAAGCAGGTGATGTTGAAAACGGCTATGAATCGGAATATTTTGCCAATACAATAGCGATACTTTGGTGGCGAAAACAAGGCAAAGAAAAAGAACTGAAAAAATGCTACGAATACACGAAAGAAATCATTAAAAAATTGCCTAATCCAATTCCAGAAGGGCAAACCATGGAACAATATTTTTCTGAAAATTATCGTGCAGCAACGCAAGATCCCGCAGTTTATGGTTTTTTCCAGTTCACCCAATTTATCAAAGTCTACGAAGATAAAACCTTACCTGATTTTGATACGTTTGTGTCAAATTATCTTCAATCCAATTCAAAAAATGGAGTTTTCAAATTCTATGAAGCAAAAGATTCCACGCAATTATTAAGTGCTATGGAAACAACCATTTCTCAATTTAAAAATGATGTAGAGTTCGTACTTCAAAAAAATAAAATTGACAAAAAATTATTGCCACAACCCAAAGCTGCAAATATGCCTTTCCCAGGAATCATCGCACTTTGGCCTGATAAAAACATGCTTTCTGTAACGCTTTGGGAACAAGTTGCTCCGCCTGTCAAACAATATTTGTTGCTATTTGCCGGTAATGAAGATAAAGCCAAGGAATTGTACGGATTGTTATTTTATGGCTACTGTATAGCGCATGAATTGGGACATTGGTTGGATTTAAATTTCGATGTAAAAATAAGTAATGACTACAACGAAGAATATTTTGCCAATCAAGTTGCTGTGCTTTGGTGGAAAAAACAAGGAAAAGAGAAGGAAGTCAAACAGGTTTATGAAATGATGAAACAAGGTTTGATCAATGTTCCGCTGGTAAATCCTGAAAATAAAGATGTAAAAAAATACCTAAATGAAAATTATTGGAAATTTGTAAAAATGAATCCTGGAAACTACAACGCAATCCAGAGTATGCAAGTAATTGAAATTTATGAAGACAAAACTTTGCCTGATTTTGATACGTTTATTTTGAATTATATGAATCAGATGACAAAAACAAAAAATTAATCAAAAATGAAAAGAAGAAATTTCCTATCCACCGCATTTTTATCAATTCCAGCGATTTCATTTTCCGGAAATGGTTTTTGGAATCAAATTTCGACAACCTTTAATCCTATCAAAGGATTTTTCATCAAATCGACCGAAAGCCGTTTTGGAGGCGAACAAAAACTGATGAAAGATGATTTGTTGCGTTGCCTGGTTTCCAATACAGATTCCGACGGAAAGTTGTTGATGGGAACTACAATGCCAAATTCCCTCAAGTATAAAGGCGGTCCACCGTTGCACATTCACAAAGAGCAAGACGAAATATTTTTTGTGGTTTCGGGTGAATTTTTAATTCAATTGGGTCAAGAAATTCAACTAGCGAAAACTGGAGATGCAGTTTTTATCCCGAGAGGAACGCCGCATACGTTTGCCAATCCGCATGAAAATAATCCCGGCTCGTTGATTTCGATTCATATTCCGGGAAGTTATGAGATGGAAGCTTATTTCAAAACTATTGCTTCGGGAAGTTTCCCTGAAGAAACTTCGGCTGATCTTTCTGATGTTGGCGCTCCGATTGATGTTGATGCTTATTATAAAATTTAAACGCTTGATTTTTTCTAATTTCTTGAGAATATGAAACCTAAATTTTAAAATTTAATAAATATGGAAAAAAAATATAAATTTTTAATTGCATTTTTCTCGCTGGTTACAATCGTTTCTCTGGCTGGATTTTATGGTTCGTATTGGAGTAAATTTCCAAGATTTGGAGAATTTCAGAATCTGATTCATATTCATTTTCTGGCATTTACTTGTTTGTTATTTTTAATTGTTATCCAACCGGTTTTGATAATGAAGAAGAAGTTTAAACTTCACAGACAGTTGGGAAGATTTAGTTATTTGCTCGCACCGATTCTTGTGTTGACTATCATTTTGTTGAGCAAGGAAAAGTTTATCAGAGAATTTTCAGAATCAGAATCTTCTGCAGCGATGACGGCTTTTATCGCCTTCGTTGATATATCTTCGTTTTCGACCTTTTATCTGATCGCGATGTTCAAAAAATCAAATGTAAGGTGGCACGTCCCTTTCATCATCGCAGCAACTTTAATTGTATTAAATCCGGGATTGTCTCGGCTTTTGAACCAGATAACGATGGGATTAGGGATGCTTACTGCAGTTCTGATTCCGTTTTTGATTCCGGGAATTGTTTTAATTATCGAAAAAATTAAATACAAAAGAGCCATTTTAAAAAGTCCATATTTTTTGATAATTATCATCTGGACGATAGAAATTTTATTATTCACCACCATTCCACAGACGGATTTTTGGAAAAGCATTACTCATAATTTAGGAATCATTCTCACAAAAAATTAAATCAAAATCTTTAAGATATGAAAAGAAAACATTTTATCACGACCGCTCTGTTGGCAATTCCGACACTTTCTTTTGCCAACCTGCTCAATTTCGATCGAAATAATCTAAGTTTTGGAAAAAGTAATAAAAAAGGATTGATCGTAAGATCGGGCGAAAGCCGTTTTGGCGGTAAACTTTCCACACCCAAAGATGCTTTTTTGCATTGTAAAGTTTCTTCGACGGACACGCAAGAAAGCTTGTTCATCCAAACTTCAACGTCGAAAATTTTTGAAAGAATTGGTGGGCCGCCGCCGCACATTCACAAATATGAAGATGAAACCATTTACGTGGTTTCGGGGGAATTTATCGTGCATCTGGAAGGCGAAGACTTCACTGTCAAAACGGGCGACACGGTGTTTATTCCGCGAGGAACTTTGCATACGATCATCAATCCGATTGAAAATAATCCTGGAACTGTGGTAGTGATTTGTTCTCCTGCTCCGAAAAAAGTGGAGAATTTCTTCGGTTACATCAGTGCTAACGGAACCATTCCAACTGACATAATTCCCGAGGGTTGGTAGTTGAAATTTGAATTATTTAAAATTCTACAATATTGAATTTAACTACTGTTGTCTGTGCTAAAATTGATCATTAATATAATACTGGTAAGTAGCAATATAATTTCTGGCAAAATAATTGCAAATACATAACTAGAAAATGTATTTTTGAAACAATTTAATTAAGCAGAAATGAAACAGTATATTATAACCTCATTGGCAGTTTTAGCAGCAACAACCGCTGTTTATGCGCAAGACGTCAACAAAACCAATGCACAGGGCAAACGTGAAGGTGTCTGGGTTGGTTATTATCCTAAAACCAATTACGTGAAATACGAAGGAACTTTTAAAGACGGAAAAGAAACCGGAACTTTTAAGTTTTATGCCGATGAACCCGAAAAAAAGCTAATTGCAACCAAAGAGTTTAAGGCTGATGGTAGTGTTTATGCAATTTTCTTCAACGGAAAAAAGAAAATGTCCGAAGGTTTATACATAAACAAATTACGCGAAGGTCTTTGGAAGGTTTATCATATTGATGGACAACACATAATGTCTGAAGAACCTTATAAAAACGATAAAATCCATGGAGTTAAAAAAGGTTACTACATATCGGGCAAATTATCGGAAGAATTGGAATACAAAAACGGAATCGAAGACGGAATTTCAAATCAATATGCAGAAAACGGCGTAAAAATTAAAGAAACCCAGTACGTTAAAGGAAATCTGGACGGTAAAATTATTATTCGTGACGAAAACGGAAAAATCACCGACGAAGCAAAATATGTTAACGGAAAGCTAATTGTACCTAAAAAAACTACCAAATAAAATACAACTCAACCAATTGTTGTAACTTTGCAATTCGATTTTTAAACAATGAAAAAAAGAGTAGTAGTAGGTCTTTCCGGCGGAGTGGATTCAAGCGTTGCGGCACAATTGCTTTTGGATCAGGGTTATGAGGTTATTGGCTTGTTTATGAAAAACTGGCACGATGACACTGTAACTATTTCCGACGAATGCCCTTGGTTAGAAGATAGTAATGATGCATTGCTTGTAGCCGATAAATTGGAAATTCCTTTTCAAACAGTCGATTTAAGCGAAGAATATAAAGAACGTATTGTAGATTATATGTTCAATGAATACGAAAACGGACGCACACCAAATCCGGATGTTTTATGCAACCGCGAAATTAAGTTCGACGTTTTCATGAAAATTGCTTTAGAATTAGGTGCCGATTTTGTTGCAACTGGTCATTATTGTCGAAAAGAAGAAACGGTTGTAAACGGAAAAACGGTTTATAAATTATTGGCTGGTAAAGATCCAAATAAAGATCAGTCGTATTTTTTATGTCAGTTATCGCAAGAACAATTAGCGAAAGCTTTGTTCCCGATTGGCGAATATTTAAAGCCTGAAGTTCGCGAAATTGCAGCCAAAAACGATTTGATTACAGCTGATAAAAAAGATTCACAAGGTTTATGTTTTATTGGCAAAGTTCGTTTACCTGAATTTTTACAGCAACAGTTAAAACCTAAAAAAGGAATTATTTACGAAGTTTCTAAAGATCATGCTGTATATATCGATCAAAAACTGACATTTGATTCTTTGATTGATGAATTAACTTGGGAAGCAACTTCAGTAAAATATACTCCCGAAATGGCTAAAAAAGTTGGTGAGCATAATGGTGCGCATTATTTTACAATTGGTCAGCGTAAAGGTTTGAATGTAGGCGGAACACAGGAAGCTTTGTTTATTATTGATACCAACGTTACCGAAAATGCTATTTACACAGGTCAAGGACAATTGCATCCCGGTTTATTCCGTAAAACGCTGTTGGTGCAACCACATGAAATTCATTGGGTTCGTGAAGATATGCGTTTAAACAACGGAGAATCTATGGAAGTCATGGCACGTATTCGTTACCGCCAGCCGTTACAGAAAGCAACTTTATATCAAACCGAAAAAGGATTGTTTGTACGATTCAATGAACCGCAATCGGCCATTACCGAAGGTCAGTTTGTTTCATGGCATCTCGATGAAGAATTAATAGGATCCGGAGTAATATCAAAGATTTAAAAAATAATCTGTTCATTTGAACAGATTATTTTTTTATAATTAATTTAGAGAAACTACCCTTACTAGTTTCAATTTTTAAAATGTAATTTCCAGCATTAAGAAAGCTTATGTCTAAAGTAGATGTTTTACTAATCTCCTTTAACTTTTTTCCGTCTGTAGAGAATAATTGTAGTTTTTTAATTTGAAATTTATTAACATCATAATCAATTTGCAAAACATCGATTGTTGGGTTAGGATAGATTTTAAATGATGAAAAATCAAATCCTGGTTTTGACAGCGCACAATTTTTAGAATATATGTAATTGAATAAATCTGTAGAATTCGTACTTGGTCCAATTACCTGCCAATTAGTATAAATACCTTGTTTATTAATAGCTGCAATTTCATCATCAACTTCAATACAAATGATATAGTTGCTGGTTAAAGGATTCATAAATTCAATATCTAAATCCATTAAAACATTTGTTTGCGTATTATTTTTTAAATTAACACTTTGTATTGGGTTGTTTTTTAGTCCAATTTTATGTACCAATGGGTTATTACTTAAATCTAAATTATTGATTGAATTTCCTCCTACATCAACTGCAGAATTACTCAGATAAATTTCTTCTAACAATAAGCTTTGGCTAACATCTACTGTTTTTAATCTGCAATCTGGCAATGCTAAAAAGATTAATTTATTTAAATTAACTATGTTTAATCCTGTATTATATAAGTCTGCACCGTAAACTTCTAATTTTTCTAAATTAGTAAAAGCTTCAATTCCTGCAAGGTTGCTAATATTGTTAACATATATTTGAGGAGACCCCAAAGTTAATTGAGTTACTGCAAGTGCATCAGCAGTTAACATTTGCCCGTTTACCAGTCCGTCTGTATCAATGCCTTTTGTAATTAAATGTTGCTCAAATACAGGATCTGGTATCAAAGTTGTCTGTGTATATCCTTTTAAAAAAGAGATTGTGAACAATAAAGTGATGTAAATTTTCATAATTATTTTTTAAGATTAAAACTCATTTAAGTTTTGAATTAACTTTAATAATTAGTTTTTTTGTTATAACAAATACATTTAAATATTAATACACCACAATTTAACAATAAAATAAATAAAATGAACAGAATAACACAATTATTCAATATAAAATATCCAATTATTCAAGGTGGAATGATCTGGAACAGCGGGTACAAATTGGCAGCAGCGGTCAGTAATTCTGGTGGCTTGGGTTTAATTGGTGCAGGATCTATGTATCCTGAAGTTTTGCGTGAGCATATTCAGAAATGCAAAAAAGCTACCGATAAACCCTTTGGAGTAAACGTTCCTATGCTGTATCCGAATGTCGAAGAAATAATGAACATTATTGTGGATGAAGGTGTTAAAATCGTTTTTACATCGGCAGGAAATCCAAAAACTTGGACAACTTGGCTGAAAGAAAAAGGTATTACGGTGGTTCATGTGGTTAGTTCTTCAAAATTTGCGTTAAAAGCTCAAGAAGCAAGTGTTGATGCTGTTGTTGCCGAAGGTTTTGAAGCCGGCGGACATAACGGTCGGGAAGAAACTACAACACTGACTTTAATTCCAATGGTTAAACAGCATTTGCAGATTCCGTTGATTGCTGCAGGTGGAATTGCAACCGGAAAATCTATGCACGCTGCAATGATTCTGGGAGCAGACGGAGTTCAAATGGGAACTCGATTTGCAATGACAACCGAAAGTTCGTCTCATCAAAATTTCAAAGATACCTGTGTAAATGCACAAGAAGGTGATACTTATCTTACCTTAAAAGAACTGGCGCCGGTACGTTTAATTCGCAACAAATTTTTTAACGAAGTTCAAGAAGCTTATGGGAAATGTGCAACTACAGATGATCTAAAAACATTATTGGGTAGAGCAAGAGCAAAGCGCGGTATGTTTGAAGGCGATTTGGAAGACGGTGAATTAGAAATTGGTCAGATTGTAGGTTTGATTAACGAAATTAAACCGGTAAGTGAAGTTATGAAGGAAATAATTGCTGATTTTGAAAAATCGGTAGCATCAACTTTTTCGTTCTAAAATCACAATAAACCCATAAAAAGCAAGGAATATTTTTTTAGATATTCCTTTTTTTATTAAATTTAGTACCCTATATAAGAATACTACCATGAGTTACTATAAAATTGCCGATTTAGAGCAGTACTTTAAACATTATAAAAAATCAGTTCGCGAACCACGTAAATTCTGGAGCAAAATTGCAGAAGAAAATTTTATCTGGTATCAGGCTTGGGATAAAGTTTTTGAGTTTGATATGGGTAAAGGCGATATTAAATGGTTTTTAAACGGAAAACTGAATATCACTAAAAACTGTATCGACAGACATTTATCTAAACGTGGCGAAAAAACGGCAATTATTTTTGAACCAAACAATCCTTCCGAAGAACCACAACATATCAGCTATAACGAACTGTACACCAGAGTTTCAAAAACAGCAAATGTATTAAAATCGTTAGGAGTTAAAAAAGGTGATCGTGTGTGCATTTATCTGCCAATGATTCCTGAATTAGCGGTAACAATGCTGGCTTGTGCAAGAATAGGAGCGATACATTCGGTTATTTTTGCAGGATTTTCCGATGCTGCCATTCGTTCTCGTGTAGAAGATTGTGGTGCAAAAGTTATTGTAACTTCAGACGGAGGTTTCCGTGGCGAGAAAACAATAAAAACCAAAGAAGTTGTAGATAAAGCAATTGAAGGATTACCATCAGTTGAAAAAGTTTTGGTTGTAAAGCGTACTAACGAACCGGTAGCTTTTAATGATAAAATAGATGTTTGGTTTGATGAATTGTATGATACTGCCGAAGCATCAAACATCGCTGAAATCATGGATTCCGAAGATCCGTTGTTTATTTTATATACATCAGGATCAACAGGAAAACCGAAAGGAATGGTGCATTCAACTGCCGGTTACATGATCCAAACTGCCTATACGTTTCAAAATGTATTCGATTATAAAGAAGGCGATATTTTCTGGTGTACTGCCGATTTAGGTTGGATTACCGGACATTCGTACATTTTATATGGAGCTTTGTTAAATGGTGCAACAACTGTGATTTTTGAAGGAATTCCAACATACCCGAATCCTTCTCGTTATTGGGATATTATCGATAAATATCAGGTCACACATTTTTATACCGCACCAACAGCTATTAGATCTTTAATGACCAATGATTATTCGTATGTGGCATCGCATAATTTGTCTTCGTTGCGTGTTTTAGGGTCGGTAGGCGAGCCGATTAACGAAGAAGCTTGGCATTGGTTTAATGATTTTATCGGAAAAAAACGTTGCCCGATTGTGGATACGTGGTGGCAGACAGAAACAGGATCGATTATGATTTCTCCGTTGGCATGCATTACACCCACCAAACCTACTTACGCAACTTTGCCATTACCGGGAATACAAACCGTTTTAATGGATGAGAAAAACAATGAAATTTTAGGAAACCAGGTTATGGGAAGTTTATGCGTTAAATTTCCGTGGCCGTCAATTGCAAGAACAATTTGGGGCGATCACGAACGTTTTGTCAAAACCTATTTTTCTGATTTTCCGGGAACTTATTTCACAGGCGATAATGCCTTGAGAGACGAAGTTGGCTATTACAGAATTACAGGTCGTGCAGATGATGTGGTAATTGTTTCAGGTCATAATTTAGGAACAGCACCTATTGAAGATGCTATTAACCAGCATCCGGCTGTTGCAGAATCAGCTGTTGTAGGTTTTCCACACGATATCAAAGGAAATGCGTTGTATGGTTTTATTTCGTTAAAAAAAGAAGGAAGCACGCGTGACCGTGATAATTTAAAGAAAGAAATAAACCAGTTGATTGCAGATCATTACGGACCAATCGGTAAATTGGATAAAATTCAGTTTGTAGACGATTTGCCTAAAACACGTTCAGGAAAAATATTACGTCGGGTTTTAAGATCAATTGCATTAAATCAGTTAGAGAATTTTGGCGATACATCAACAATGATAAATCCCGAAGTGGTTTCATCAATTATAGAAAATAGATTGTAATACAAAAAAAATCCCGAAGCTTAAACTTCGGGATTTTTTTATTGTATTTCGGCACTTAAACCGGCATCTAACAAAGCAGAACACATAGGTACTAAATCGTTAATTTCGCCCGATTTAACATCGCATTTACCTTTGTAATGAACCAGCATAGCACATTGTTCTGCCTGTAAAGCTTCATGGTTACATACTTTAACCAATGTTTCAATAACATGATCAAAAGTATTTACATCATCATTAAAAAGAACAATTGTGTTTTGGTTACCTAAAAGTTCTTCAATTTTTACTTCTTCTAGAATTTGTTCCTTTGTACTCATTTTTTACTTTTTTATAAATTTTAACGACGCCCAGTTATTTCTTTCTAACTGATTGTCTAAAAACATATTTTGTTGATTTGCCGCTTCTTCAATCGCAGTTATATCTTCTGTATAAAACCCACTGAATAAAATAATACCGCCCGTTTTTAATGTTTTGGCGTAAGCTTCCATATCATTCAGCAAAATATTACGGTTAATGTTGGCAATAACCAGATTGTATTTGTTTGTTTTGTCTGCCAATAATACTGCATCGCCTTCATAAACGTCAATGTTGGTAATATTATTGCGTTCTGCATTTTCTATTGAATTCAAATAACACCAATTGTCAATATCAATAGCATCGGCATGTTTGGCACCTTTCATCAATGCCAAAATTGCTAAAATTGCAGTTCCGCAACCCATATCTAACACTTCCATATCGGTAACATCTATATTCAATAAATGTTTCATCATCATAAAAGTAGTTTCGTGGTGTCCGGTTCCAAAACTCATTTTAGGTTCAATCACAATTTCATATCGTACATTCTTCTCTTCGTGAAAAGGCGCACGTACATAACACAAATCATCAACATTAATAGGTTCAAAGTTTTTTTCCCATTCTTCGTTCCAGTTAACCTGTTCAATCTCTTCGGTTTCATACGAAACTTTAAACTCCGGATTGTTCAAAATATAAACATCGTTTAACAAATCGGTTGTATTGTCGTGTTCTTGAATATATGCCGACAATCCTTCTTCGGTTTCAACAAAACTATCGAACGCCAGTTCGCCTAATTCGGCTAATAATATCTCTGCACCCGGTTCTTTTGGTTCTATTTTAAAATGATACGCTACGTATTTAGATTCCATTTACAATTCCTTAACGATTATTTAATATTACTTTTGATTACGCTACAAAATTACTCATACTTTTGCAGAAAAGTTTAATAAAACGTATGAAAAAGATTATTTTTCTATTAAGTATCTTAAGTTTTGGTTCTGCAATTGGTCAAACTGATACTAAAAAAGAGATTCAGGAAATCAAGATGTCTGCTTTACCTTACTACAATTATGGTAAGGGATTGGGAATGACTTCGGCAGACAGTTTGTTTCAGCTGAATATTCGTTTTAGAATGCAAAATCGTGTAACTTATTATGATTATGAGGACAAGGAATCAAACTACGATGCCCAGATTAGAAGGTTGCGTTTGCGTTTAGATGGATATGTAGGAAATCCGAAATTTCAGTATGCCTTACAACTTTCTTTTGCACCGGGAGATGTTGGTGAAATTGAAGAAGGTAAAAACTTGAACATTATTCGTGATGCGG
>JAVXSC010000042.1:0-15318 GCA_036643355.1 Myroides sp. | reverse complement strand
TCTTTAAATCGCCGTTGATGTTGAATTTATCAGATCGATCCATAATATCAAACTGCCAGCTTGCTACCAAATCTCCCTGCTGCATAAATTTTGTATTGACAACTATCTGTGTTTTTGGTCCGCTTGAACGCTTGTATCCACTATAAATATTCGATGCCGTTAAATTGAAATTCGCAAACGTAAGCTTGCCCGGATTGGTACTTGTTGCAGAATCTTCCTCGTAAATCAGTTTAGAATTTTTGATTTTTAAGCTTTGAACTTCGAAAGGAAAATCAACATTTCGCAACCTATAACTGTACAAATGATTTTCTTTTGGGTTGTTGGGAATCGATGCATCGCGGTAAATATGCGCATCCATACTGTTTAAAACAACTTCTTTAAACTTTATAAAAAATTCATCTTGCGCATTAAAACCCCAATTAAAGTTGTTAAACTGAATAGATACGGTTGATAAATTGTAATAATCCTGACCGTATTTTAATTTTGAAGCATGCTGTTTGCGGGTTATTTTCGGAATCATTTTAAAATCTTTAACCGATGCATTTGCCTGTTTTACAACAATTCCCGCTGCATGAATGTTGTAATCTTTACCGGTATCGAAATGAATTTTACCTGTTGTTAGTAATGGATTTTTATACACAAACGGAACATTTTCCAGAACCGTTTTATCGTCGACCCGAATATCACTTAAGGTTAAATTAAAATTGTTAACTGTTAGTTTTTTGTACTTTGAAGCTTTATCTTTTAAAACATAATTGGCGTCGTTAACCGAAACTTTATTAATTAAAATAAGATCATTCAATTTACTTGGTTCGGTTGTTTTTTTAGGTGTTTTCTTTGGAACATGAACAAACTGCGGATTATTCAACTGAAATTCATCAATCAATAAATGTTGCTTTACTTTGTTTGAAATCTTTTTAATTTTGATGTTTACATTGCTTATATCTAATATTCCCAACGAATTAAACGATGATTTTTTTATATCGATTTCATCAACATCCAACTGAAAAGGAATCAACGGCTGTGCCACTTTTTCAATATCTTTTTTTGCCTGTTGAGCAACTGTCTGATTTTTCTGATCCAAAATTCTTACATTAATAGAATCAATAGAAATTGTTCCAATCTTCACATACAAATCGTCGTTATTATAACCCCAGTCGGTATTTTTTAAGGTAAGTTTTGGTACATCGACCAAAATTCGCGTATTGGTTTCTACAGCATTCTGCTTAAACTCTTTGGATGTTTTATAGGGCAACATTCTAAAATTGTTCACAGAAATGTTGTCCTTGTCTATTTCTATTTTTGCAGATTTTACTATTTGCAGATCGTTCACCACACTATAAATAGAATCAATTTTAAAACTATAATCGGTATAGGTGAACGGAATATCTTTTTTGGCGGTGTACTCACCCATGTGAATTCCATCGATTTCTGAATTAAAATTAAAAACCTCGTGTAAAAGTGTGTCGTTGCCCGAAGTCATCATTCTTAAATGCGCTTTTTGCACACTGATCTTATCGATATCTATAATTGATGATAACTTTGATTCACTTTTAACGGTATCCCGCACCGCAGGTTTTAAAACGGTAATATCCGGACCAATAACAGAAATAGTGTATGCTTTTAGATTTTTATTTTTGATAAGTTCGTAGAAATTTACACCAGTAACGCTGATGCGTTCTACCTTTCCAAAAAAATCGATGTCTTTTTTAATATCAGCGTTCTTCTTTGGTGTCAATTTCACATTTTCTATAGACAGACTATTGCTGAAAATTGAGAAATTCATATCGTCATACACCAAATTATAGGCGGTATCGTTTTTGTCTTCGATAATTTTAGGAAGCTGATTTTTAATGATCAAATTTATTGCAACATTTACAATAACTGCCAACAATAGTACAGACAAGGCAATAATGCCTATGATTTTTACAGGTTTGGTGATTTTCATAAAAGCTACTTTTTTTAATAAATGTACTGAAAAAAAAACAAAGTAAATTTTAATTAACTATCATAGGTTTTCGCAATTTTTTCAATATTCATGCTTCGTGCACTAGCATCGAAAATTTCTTTGTACACGCCGTTTTGCTTGTAAATTTCTTCATGTTTGCCAACCTCGGTAATTTTTCCTTCTTTCATGGCGTAAATAATGTCGGCGTCGATGATCTGTGAAATACTGTGTGAAATAATAACAACCGTGCGGTTTTTCTTAATGGCATCCAAGCTGTTTTTAATCTGTTCAGTAGCAATAGCATCTAAACTTGCGGTTGGTTCATCGAGAAAAATTATTGGCGGATTCTTTAAAAACATCCGTGCGATTGCAATTCGTTGTTGTTGTCCGCCTGATAGAGCCGTTGCTTTTGTTTCGTACTGATCGGGCAATTTTACGATCTGATCATGAATATATGCCTTTTTTGCTGCCTCTATAACTTCTTCGTTTGTTGCATTTACTTTTCCGTAACGGATATTATCAGCAATCGATCCACTGAAAATATGATTTTTTTGAAGCACCAATCCAATGTTTTCCCTTAAGAAATGAGTATCGTAATCTTCTAACGGAATTCCATCTAAAAGAATTTCACCAGACGAGGGTGTGTAAAATTTATCCAACAGATTGATAATCGTACTTTTTCCTGCTCCGGATAAACCTGCCAAAGCTGTAATTTTATTGGGTTGAATATCAATATTAATATCAAAAAGTGCTTTTGTTCCGTTTGGATAGGCAAATGACACATTATTCAGTTTAAAATGACCTTTTAAAAACTCGGTTTTAACGGTTCCCGATGCTTCTTTCTCTTTGTTAGCATCTAAAATTTCAAAATAACTTTCAGAATAAATCATGGCATCGTTCATTTCATCGTAAATTCTATGCAACTGTCTTATAGGTGCCGACACGTTGTTGAAAAGCAAGATATGAAACATAATGGTACCAATGGTCATATTGCCCGTAAGCACAAAATATGCCGTTAAAATAATGATGATTACCACACCGAATTGTTCAATAAACGATTTTAACCCGTCGAAAAAGAAACTGGTTTTACGTGTTTGTAACTGGTTGTTGGTTAATTCGTTTTGAAGCTGCAGCTGCTTTTTTGATTCGATATCTTCCCTATTAAACGATTTTATAACCGTAATTGAATCGATAATACTGATAATTCCCTGTGATTTAGATTCGCGGAAACCACGTAAATTTCTACGCCAACCGCTTAATTTCTGTGCCTGCTTTTTGGTAACTATAAAATAAATTGGAACAATGCACAAACCAACCAAGCCCACGTAAAAATTTGCCTGAAACATAAAGAACAACGCCACAATTGCATTTGCAAACAATGGTACAATATCAATAAAAAAGTTTTGAACCAGCCTTGTTAAACTCTCTATACCGCGATCAATTCGAGTTTGCAATCTTCCTGCTTCGTTATCGTTCGATGTAAAAAATGACAAACGATAGGTTAAAATTTTATCGATAATTTTTTGTGCAAGATCTTTAGAAATATAAATTCGCAGTTTTTCACCGTAATATTTTTGTCCGAAAGTTATAAAAGCATTTAAAATTTCTTTACCAATTAATACAATTGAAATAAAAAGAAGTAATTTTAAACCAAGTTGCAAAGCATTCTGCTGCGGAATAATCAAAGTAAGTTCGTCAACCGTGTAACGCAAAATCCAAGCGTTAACCTGTGCCGTTAACGATCCTACCAAAGTAAGCAGTAATGTGCCCATAACCAGTGCTCTGTAAGGTTTTACATACGGCTGTAAATTTTTAAACAACGTTGCGATTTGCATTTTTATTTAAAAATAAGAAAAGATTGCCAAGAAACCCCAGCAATCTTTAAATAAATATGAAATACAAAGTTTAATTTTGTAATGAATCAAATGTATTGATTTTTAATTGATTACGCAAATAAATTTTTAAAAATGTCTGAAATTGAACTGTTAAAAATAAATGATTTTAAAAATAAAGAACCTGAAAACTCTTTTTATGCCAACACCATAACCAATCATTTGCTTTTACATCACTCGCGAATTGAGAAGCCCCACAAGCATAATTTTTATGCTGTTTTTCTGTTTACGAAAGGCACCGGAATTCACGAAATTGACTTTCATAAGTACGAAGTAAAACCAGGATCGGTCTTTTTTCTTTATCCCGGACAAACGCATTCTTGGGAACTTTCAGACGATATTGACGGATACATTTTTTTTCATACCGAAGATTTTTATGAAATGACGTATGTGAATAATTCCATTAAAGATTTTCCTTTTTTTGAATCGAATTATTCCGAGAAATGTATCTATTTAAGTGAAGAAAAATGCAGATTGATAGAAGATCTTTTTAAAACACTTTTAATGGAATCTGCAAAAGAAGAATGGAAGAAAAAACAATTGATCTTATCGTATTTAACACAGATCTATATTTATTTAAACCGATTTTTAGAAACCCAAAGTGCTGTTAATTTATCTGATTTAAGACATTATCAATCAGTCTTTTCAAAATTTGAAAAATTGGTAGATGAACATTTTAAAAAAACAAAATCAGCAACCGAATATGCTGATTTATTGAATATTACACAAAAACATTTAAACAGAATTGTTAAGTCGATAACCCAAAAGACAACAACCGAAATTATTACCGATCGTATTGTTCTGGAAGCGAAACGTCAATTGCTTTATACCGACAAAACCTTAAACGAAATTGCGTTTGATTTAGGTTTTACTGATTACACCTATTTTTCGCGTTTGTTTAAAAAACAGGTTGCAATTACGGCATCAGATTTTCGAAAAATGTATAAAAACGAAAGATAATTGTTAAACTTCGTCTTCGTTTTTATAGAATAAATTCAGCCACATTAATCGCGACATACGGTAATTAAACGTAGATAACAGCAGTACAATTAAAACAACGCCAAAGAAAATACTTAAAAAACCAACATTGAACAGTAAGCCTAATACGAAAACAGCCACCATTTCTGCCACCGTTAATGCGTAACTCATGTACATTCCGCCAAAGTAAAAACCAGGCTCGCGGTGAAATGAATAACTGCATTTTGAACAACGCGCATTCATAACCGGCATTTTAAACAAAAACGGATTTCCTTTTGCCTTAAAAACTTTGGTTTCGCCACATTTCGGACAAGTACCATCTAAAACTTTACTTACGTAAGACATTTCTTATTAATTTTGTACAAATATACGGCTATTTACAGTTCTAAACCGTTTCAAAAAAACGCAATTAGTTGCACAATTCAGACATTTAATTAAAATTTACATGAGTACAAATTCAGCAGAAACACCTTGTTTTATTTCTTTTAACGAAGATGTATCCCATATAAAATTACCTCAAAAATTAAATTTTCCGTTTTATTATGATGTACATCCGTTATGTGAAATCGCTGCTAAACAAGTACAATATTTCTTGGAAGCTAATGATGAATTACAGCATAATTTCGGTTTAGAAAACAACTCTGATTTATTGCCAATTGGTAAAATGTTTGGCATTTTAATCGTTGAAAATAAAGGTACATTAGGTTTTTTGGCTGCTTATTCGGGTAAACTGGCAAACAGTAATTCGGTTGCATTTTTTGTTCCGCCTGTATTTGATATGCTTACAGACAACGGCTATTTTTTAAGAAAAGAGGAAGAACTGAATGCGATTAATCGACAAATTGAATCGTTAGAAAATACTACAGATTTAAAGAATTTTAAAAAAAAACAAACTGATTTAGAAGCAGCTGCAAAACAAGAAATCGATTCGTTTAAAGAAAATATTAAAATCAATAAACAAAGAAGAAAGCAAGAACGAATCTTAAAGAAAGAAACACTTTCTATTAATGAATATCAACAATTTGAAGCCGATTTAATCAAGCAGAGTTTATACGAAAAACATTTACTGAAAGAATTAACCGGTAATTTTGAAGCTGAATTAAATTCGATCAATAAAGAAATTTCCATCTTAACAGATCAAATAGAACTATTAAAGAATCTTCGCAAAACAAAGTCGAACGCGTTACAAAACTGGCTTTTTACAAACTACACTTTTTTAAATGCGAAAGATGAAGAAAAATCACTGCTCGATATCTTTAAAACAGCGCTTCACTCCCAACCTCCTGCTGGTGCCGGCGAATGTTGCGCGCCCAAATTATTTCAGTATGCCTACAAAAATAATTTAAAGCCAATTGCTTTGGCTGAATTTTGGTGGGGACAATCTCCAAAATCCGAAGTTCGTAAACATAAGCAGTTTTATCCGTCGTGTTGGGGAAAATGTGAGCCTATTTTAAGTCACATGCTACAAGGATTACAGGTCGACGAAAATCCGTTTTTACAAAATCCGGCAAAAGACAAAGAATTGGAAATTATTTACGACGATCCTTATTTGGTAGTTGTTAACAAGCCTGCCGAATTTTTATCGGTTCCCGGAATCAATATCAGCGATTCAGTTTACGAACGCATTAAAAGCAGGTATCCGCAGGCGACCGGTCCGTTAATTGTTCATCGGTTAGATATGTCCACTTCCGGATTAATGGTTCTTGCAAAAAATAAAGATACGCACGAACATCTTCAAAAACAGTTTATAAAACGTAAGGTCAAGAAAAGTTATATTGCTTTGTTAGATGGATTGATCGAACAAGATTCAGGTAAAATCGAACTGCCTTTACGTGTTGATTTAGACGATCGTCCGCGACAAATTGTTTGTTACGAATACGGAAAAATGGGCGTTACAGATTTTAAAGTTTTATCGAAAACCGAAAATTCAACTCGAATCCAATATTTTCCAATAACAGGCAGAACACATCAGTTACGCGTACATTCGGCTCATAAATCGGGATTGAATGCACCAATTAAAGGCGATGATTTGTACGGAACAAAATCAAATCGACTGCATTTGCACGCACATACGCTGGAATTTTTTCATCCAATCACTAAAGAATGGGTCATTTTTAAGGTTGATCCCGATTTTTAAGCAAATCAACCTCACAAACTTTTTGTACATTTGTGTTGATTAAACATGATTATGTACACAGTAGAAGTCAAAAACAATAAAACGCGTAAGCAATTTTTAAATTTTCCGGTTAAACTGTACCAGAACGATAAAAATTGGATCCAGCCTTTAAATCAGGACATTGAAAAAGTGTTCGATCTTGAACAAAATAAGCTTTTTAAACGTGGTGGTAAAGCCATTCGCTGGATTTTGTTTAATGGTAACGATGAAATAATTGGTAGAATTGCTGCTTTCGTAAATCCTAAATACGAAGGAAAAGCGGCTGTGGGCGGTATTGGTTTTTTTGAATGTATCAATGATCAAACTGCTGCAAATTATTTGTTTGATCAGGCAAAGGAATGGTTGAAACAACATGACATGCAAACCATGGACGGGCCGATAAATTTCGGTGAGCGTGACCAATGGTGGGGTTTGCTGATTGAAGGTTTCTACGAACCTTTGTACAACATGAACTACAATTTTCCGTATTATATTGATTTGTTCGAAAATTATGGTTTTAAAACTTATTTTAATCAGGAATGTTTTTCTGTTGCAATAAATCAGCAATTAAGACCAAAACTACACGATCGTCACGAACATATTGCCAAAGACAAAGATTTTAAGGCAGAATATCTAAATATGAAAAATTTAGATAAGTATGTTGCCGATTTCGTGACTGTTTACAATAAAGCATGGGCAAGTCATGGCGGTGGAAAAGATCTTTCGCTATCGCAAGGTAAACTGATTTTTAAAACCATGAAACCGGTTATTGATCCAAAAATTGTGTGGTTTGTGTATTATAAAAACGAACCTGTTGCTTTTTGGCTGAATTTACCCGATTTAAACCAGTACTTTAAACACTTGAATGGAAAGTTCGATATTTTTCACAAGCTTAAATTTCTGTGGTATAAAACATTTAATAAAAGTAAACGAATAATTGGTATTGCTTTCGGAGTGGTTCCGGAATGGCAAGGAAAAGGTGTTGATAATTTTATGATGATTGAAGGTCAGAAAATCATGGATAAGCAACTGTCTTATACCGATTATGAAATGCAGTGGATTGGCGATTTTAACCCGAAAATGATCAATGTAGCCAAAAGTTTAGGTGCCGATTTAAGCAGGAAGTTAAGAACCTACCGTTATCATTTCGATACAAGCAAACCAGTAGAATTACATAAAGTTTTAAAATAAGAACAGGCTGACATTCGTCAGCCTGTTCTCTTTTAAAAAATACCGCTTAACCTCAATAAATTAGCATGTGTTTTTATTTAATTTATATTTGATGTTTAATTTATTACCATGTTTAAAAAACATCAACAAACCGCAATAGTATTAGTAGTTTCCATTTTATTTTTTGGAATACCGTTTATAACATCGCCCGATTTACAAAATAATCCTTCGTTTTTTAGTTCGCTTATTTTCTACAAACGCTGTATAGAAACCCTAATTATTGTAGTTTATTTTTATCTGAACTATTTCCTGTTTGTACCTTACTTATATCATAAAAAAAAATATATTTTATTTATTGTAGTGTCGGTTATTTTCTTGCTGATTGCAGTTAAACTTCCCGATTTAATCATTACAAACGAACAAATTCATTGTGCATTAACCGCTCAAAATCCTGGTTATAAAGGAAGGGGCCCACGACCGGAAATGCCTTTTTTTATGGAATTTTTAATCGATAAAAATGCCTATCAATTTTATCTGGCGTTATCAATCGGTATCTTATTAAAGACCAATCAATACATAAACGGCATGCAACAGGATATGCTTAAAAGCGAAGTTTCGTATTTAAAAGCACAGATTAATCCTCATTTTTTATTCAATACGTTAAATTCTTTGTACGCTTTATCGTTAGTAAAATCAGACTATGCACCGAATTCGATTTTAAAATTATCGTCGATAATGCGTTATGTGGTAACCGAAAGTTCAAAAGAAAAAGTATCTTTAAAAAGTGAATTAGATTATATTTCTGATTATATCGATCTACAAAAATTACGCTTAACAAAGAATACACAAATCGATTATCAAATTTCCGGATCTGTCGAAAATCAAACAATTGCGCCATTACTTTTTATTCCGATTATTGAAAATTGTTTTAAATATGGGGTAAATCAAACAGAAAATGTAGTTATCAAAATTCATATTTCAGTTGAAAATAACGAAATTTTGCTGGAAACTTTCAATAAAAAAATAGCAAAAAATATCAGCGAATTAGAAAAAACCGAAACAGGAATTATTAATACTCAAAAACGTTTGGATATTCTGTATCTTAACAAGTACAAATTGAATATTGAAAATACCGATACTGATTACAAAGTGCAACTAAAAATAAATTTAAAATGATAAAAGCAATTGCAATTGACGATGAACCGCTGGCTTTAACAATTTTAGAGCATTTGTGTAGTAAGAATACGGATGTTGTGTTAGATAAAACGTTTACGTCGCAACAAGAAGCATTGAATTATTTGGAGAAATTTCCGGTTGATTTGATTTTTTTAGATATTCAGATGCCCGAAAATGACGGAGTTTCTTTTTATAAATCGCTACAAAACAAACCATTGGTAATATTTACAACTGCTTTTGATAGTTATGCGGTAGAAGGTTTTAATGTAGATGCCGTTGATTATCTGCTGAAACCAATTGCTTACGAACGATTTGAAACTGCTGTTGAAAAAGTAAAAAGACTAAAGCAACTGCCTGTTTCTGGTGTAGAAGATCCTTTTATATTGATACGTGCCGATTATAAATTGAACAAAATCTATCTGAAAAACATATTGTTTATTGAAGGTTTAGATGATTATATTCAGATTCATATCGACGGTAAAAGTAAAATTGTTGCACGAATGTCTATGAAGAATATTATGGAACAATTACCACTATCTGATTTTATTAGAATTCACCGATCGTTTATTATTCCTGTGCAAAGAATTACATCGGTTCAAAGTAAATTTATCTTTATAAACGAACAAGAATTTCCTGTGGGCGATACTTACAAAACCACTGTTTTACAGCTTTTAACCGACAAAAAAATATAATTTACCGCTAAACATAAAAAAATATTTAATTCCACTTGCAGAATAAAAAAAACGTTGTACATTTGTACTATAACTCATCTACTACAGGACAAGTAATTAGAATGTTTTAGAATTTTTGAGTTTTTCATAAGTGTTTTTTTTGGTTATTAAAGTGGGTTTATCTCGGTAAACCCACTTTTTTTATTTGCTATTTTCAGCCAAATAACGCTCGGTAATAAAATCGATATCTTTGATTGATTTACGCATCCAATCTATTTTTTTAGCTAAAAGTTCTTCTTCTGAAAGTTTCCAGTTTAATGTGGAATTACGCAATTTATTGGTAATGCTGTTAATTACAATGGCAGCCGAAACCGAAATATTCAAACTTTCTGTAAAACCATACATGGGGATTTTAATATAAGCATCTGCCTGATCCATAATTTCTTGAGACAATCCATTTTTTTCTGTCCCAAAAAATATTGCTGATGGTTTGCTAATATCAAAGTCATCTAAAGTATGAGCATCGACATGCGGTGTAGTTGCAACAATCTGGTAACCTTGATTCTTTAAGCTGTCCAAGCAATTCTGTGTTGATGAATGTCGGTAAATATCAACCCATTTTTCAGCTCCTAACGCAATTTCTTTGTCAATTGTTTTGCTGAATTTTTGTTCGATCATGTGCAAGTCCTGAATTCCAAAAACCTCGCAGCTTCTCATTACTGCACTTGTATTATGCAGCTGATACACATCTTCCACGGCAATGCAAAAATGCTTGGTCCTATTTTCCAAGACTTCATCAAACTTTAGCTTTCTGTTTTCGGTGATAAAATCTTCCAAATATTTTCTGTAATCTTCACTTTTATATAATTCTGATAAATTCATTGCTTTTCTTTAATTTAGTAGCAAAGATACTATTTGCAGATACAATGAAAAATTTAGTTTTTTTAACAGGTGCGGGAATTTCGGCAGAAAGCGGTATAAAAACCTTTAGAGATGCCGATGGTTTGTGGGAAGGACACGATATTATGGAAGTTGCCAGTTTTGAAGGTTTTGAGAAAAATCCGAAATTGGTTTTAGATTTTTACAATCAAAGAAGAAAGCAGTTGTTGGAAGTTCAACCCAATAAAGCGCATGAAATCATTGCCGATTTACAGCAACATTTTAATGTAAATGTTATTACTCAAAATGTAGATGATTTACATGAACGTGCCGGTAGTAATAAGATTATTCATTTACATGGCGAACTTTTAAAAGCACGCAGTGTTGTTAACGAAGACTTGATTTATGATTGGAAAACTGATATTTTAGAAGGAACAATAAACGATAAAAACCAGCAATTACGTCCGCATATTGTGTGGTTTGGTGAAGCAGTTCCGGAAATTGAAAATGCTGTAAAAATCATTGAAAAGGCTGATATTATTGTTATTGTAGGAACATCTTTGCAAGTATATCCTGCAGCAGGTTTGATTGATTATGCCGATAAAGCTAAACACTTTTTTTATGTTGATTTGAATCCTGCAGAAACCAGTTATTTTAGAAAGAAGATAAAAGTGATTCCCAAAAAAGCATCAGAAGGAATGATTGAATTAAAGGAGTTGTTAAAAGAATTATTTTAATAAAGATATAAATTATTATTACAGACCTCACAGGTTTTAAAAACCTGTGAGGTCTTGATTACCAGCGGTTATAATCTAATATTACAAACCTTTCTGTAAAAAAAGTTGCGGATAATCAGTTGTAATACAATCAATTTCTTGAAGTATAAATTTTTTTGCAATTTCTAAATTATTAACCGTCCACGAGTTTGTTTTTAAGTTTAAATCTTTAAATGCTTTAATGATGTTTTTATCAGCTAAAAGCAAATTGTAGTTATAATCCATTCCGTTTAAACCGCTTTCTGAAATTTCTTGGGCAGTTTTATCTCCTTCTAAATAATGAACAAAAAAAGCAGGAAGTTTGTTTTTTAGATACACAGCCGAATCAAAATCAAACAAAATAAATTCTAAATTTTCGGGATCTGCGTTGGTTGGAAGTTTGTTTACCATAACATCAATCAATTGTTTTGTTCGATCTGTCCCGCCGATTTCAGAAGTCTTAATTTCTAAAATTAGTTTGGTTTCGGTTTGATTCAATCCTTCAGAATAAAAATGATTCAAGGTTGGAAGCTTCTCTCCGTTTGGTAATTCCTTAATCAATAAATCATTATAATTGGTGGTTTCGATATTCAGCTCCAAAAAATCAGCATCATGATTAACAACCGCAATATGATCTTTTGTTAAATGAACATCGAATTCTGTTCCGAAACATTTCAGTTCGATTGCTTTTTTTAATGAAGCTACGGAATTTTGTGGCAGATTAAATTCTTTCCAAGCGCCACGATGTGCAATGATTTTATTTTTCATACAACTGAAAAATTAACTATCTTTTTCTGTTTTCGATTGCTTACTCGATTCTTTTTCCAAATCATCTTTTAGTTCATCCATAAGCGAATGTTTCCAAAGTTTTGTACCTGTCATATACGCTACTTTACTAATTAAAAAACCAGCAACGGGCGATGTAATCAACAGAAAAAACATAATTGCAATTGCTTTTGTTGTTACCGAAAAATCTGAAAAATATAAAACCGCCGCAATTAAAATACAACCGATTCCTAAAGTTGCAGCTTTTATTGTTACGGACAATCGTGAATAAAAATCGGGCATTTTAAATACACCAAACGAAGCAATCAGAATAAAAACAGCTCCTAAAGTGCTTAAAATCATTATTAAAATATCATTCATCTCTTTTTCGTTTAAATATGTAATAAGAAAATGCAACAGTACTTAAAAAGGCAATCAGCGCCATAATCATGGCTTCTTCTAAAAACATAGGATTATTTACAACAATACTAAAAAGCGTTATAAAAGCAACACCAACGGTAATTAACAAATCTAGTGCTACTACCCTATCTACCACCTGCGGACCCTTTATAAATCGGAGAATTATAAAAAAAACTGCCAGACAAATAATGGGCATTACAACATAAGCTATATAATCTTCAACTGTCATATTATCGAAGTATTTCTAATAATTTTCTTTCAATTCTATTACTCAATGTACTTTTGAACTCTTCTTTATTTGTAAGATACATTACGTGAATGTACATGAATTTCTTGTCTTTAGAAAGATCCACAACAACAGTTCCCGGCGTAAGCGCAATCATGTTTGCCAACATGGTAATTTCGAAATCTGTTTTTGCATCCATTTCATATTTAACAATTCCGGGTTTCATGTTGTAATTTGGCGTAACAACATCTTTCATAACTTCGAAATTGGCTTTTAGTAAATCGTAAAAAAACAAAAATATAAAAGCAAAAATTTTAGGAACCCGGTAAAAATATTCTGTATTGGCTCTTATTGATCGGTTTACCATCCACAAAATAAAGAACCCCATGGTGTATCCAAAAAGAAAATTGGCATAGTCCAGCTGTCCGGTAAGTGCCACCCAAACAAATGTAAGTAATATGTTTAATAAGAAATTTTGTAACATAATTATTCTTTTGAGCCTAATACGTTATTGATATAAATTTCGGGGCGTTTCATTTCGTAAGCTGCTTTTTCTGATAGTTTTATAAAACTATTGGCGTTTAATCCTATGAATAAAGATACAGCTGCCAAGCCGACTATTGGTGCGATTAATGCAATTTTCCCTGATAAAGAAAATGGTGCAAAATGATCGATTTCTTCTGTGATGGGTTTTGGTGATATTTTCCAGAAAGCTTCAGACCAAATACGGACAATTACAAAAAGTGTTACGAAACTGGCTACGATTAATCCGGCTAATAACACATAATTTTCTTGTTTGAACGATTCCTGAAACAATAGAATTTTTGGCCAGAAACCTGATAAAGGCGGAATTCCAATCAAAGAAAAGAATACCAATGCAACCACGAATGAAAATTTAGGATAATCTTTCAGTAGGCTTCCCAATCGAGTGATATCAACCGTTTCACGCATTTTTAAAATCACACCTGAAATCATAAACACATTACTTTTTACAATTACATCATGAATCAGATAAAAAACAAGTGCCACAAAAGCCAATTCGGTGTTTAAACCCAATCCTGCAATTAAATATCCGATATGACAAATGATCAAATATGATAATATTCTACGGATGCTTCGTTTATTAATGGTTCCTAAAGCTCCAGTTATCAAAGTTAAAACAGCGATTATCGAAAATAATGTCAGGGTAAAATAATCGGGTTGAAAAATTACAGTGAATACGCGCAACATAGCGTAAATTCCCATTTTTGTAAGCAATCCGCCAAATATTGCTGCAATTGCCGATGGCGGTGTATGATAAGCCGATGGCAACCAAAAATACAATGGAAATACCGCTGATTTAATTCCAAAACCGACAAAAAACAACAGCGAAGTTACCGTTACCAAGCCTTTATTTTCAACCAAGGTAATTTTATTGGCAATATCGGCAATGTTCAATGTTCCTGTAATTCCGTACAAAACCGCTATTGCAGTAAGAAATATTACCGATGCCAGCATGTTCATGGTGACGTATTTTATCGCGCCTTCCATCTGCATTTTTTTTCCACCAACCGTCATAAGAATAAAAGACGAAATAATCACTACTTCAAACCAAACGTACATATTAAAGATATCGCCGGTAAGAAATGCGCCTAAAAGGCCCATTATTAAAAAGTGGAAAATAAAAAAGTAGCCGTATTTAATTCTGCTTACATTTAAACTTGCAGTTGAGTAAATTCCGACAGCTAATGAAACCAACGCCGTTAAAAGAACCATGATGGCACTCAATGTATCTGATATAAACGTGATCCCGAATGGAGCCTGCCAACCGCCCAACTGTAACGTTAAATATCCTTGAGACAACGTCATTTCGAACAAACGCAAACACAGCAGAAATGCAATGCTGTTACCAACAATGCTTATTATTTTCTGGATCAGAACTTTCTGCCAGAAAAATAACAACACAATTGCGGTAAACATGTGCATTAATATGGGTGCCAGTATAAAGTTTGTTGTCATATATCTAAATCTTGAATATTTAAAGAATCCAAATCGTCTGATCCTGTTGTTGTGTAAACTCTTTTTAATAGTACGATTGCAAATGCCGTTAATGCAAAACTTATTACAATTGCGGTTAGTATTAATGCCTGCGGAACGGGATCTGCATAAACTTCTAAAAATTTACTATTTTCTGGTCTGATAATCGGGGCTTTACCTTTGGTTAATCCACCCATTAAAAAGATCAGAATATTTGCTCCGTTTCCTAATAACAGTAAACCCATAAGCAGTTTTACCATGCTTCGG
>JAVXSC010000041.1:0-16031 GCA_036643355.1 Myroides sp. | reverse complement strand
GAAAAATGTAGAAAAATTGGTTGATGCCGGTATTCTAGGAATCAATCTGGAAGACGGATTAACCAACGGAAAAGATCGATCTTTAGGTGATATTTCTGTTTTGACTGATAAGATCAAAGCAATAAAATCGCATCTTCAATCAAAAGGAAAAGACATCTACATTAATGCGCGCATCGATACGTACACAACCAAACATCCCGATGCTATCAATGAAACTTTAAAGCGTATTAAAGCTTATGAAACTGCTGGCGCTGACGGATTTTTTGTTCCATTGATAAATACCGATGAAGACATAAAAGCGGTTTTGGAAACCACCAAACTTCCCTTAAACGTTTTTATGAAAGATGGTTTGAAAACTTATGAAGAGTTTGCTGCTTTGGGTGTACACAGAGTAAGTTACGGCAACGGAATTCATGCAAAAATTACCGACGCTACCAATAAAGCCTTTGATGATTTAATGAAAACTAAATCATTAAGTTAAATAAAAAAAGTAAATCCTTAACCCGAAAAGTTAAGGATTTATTGTTAAAAAAAAGTTCAATAAAAAACAACAAATCTTTAAATTCACTACTTTTATCCATCATAGTATTTAAGCTGTAATTTAAGTATGAGTTTTAATTATATAGAGATTGAACGCGTAACAAAGCTTACGAAAAAAGAGTTCATAGAGAATTACTACAAAAAGCAGAAACCTGTGGTAATTACCAATCAAATTGAAGACTGGCCTGCATTTACCAAGTGGAATTTAGATTTTATTAAAGAAATTGCCGGCGATAAAACAGTTCCGCTTTACGACAGCAGAAAAACCGATTATACCAAAAAAGTAAACGAGCCCGATTTTAAAATGACAATGGCTGAATACATTGATATTTTAGAAAAAGGACCAACCGATTTACGTATTTTTTTATACAACCTTATGAAAGATGCCCCGTCTATGAAAGACGATATGCGTTGGCCAGATTTAGGAATCAGGTTACTTAAAAATTTGCCGTTGGTTTTTTTTGGTGGCGAAGATGCTAAAGTTTTTATGCATTACGATATTGATTTACCAAACATTTTTCATTTTCATTTCGATGGAAAAAAGCAGTGTGTATTGGTAGATCCTAAAGAAACAAAATACATGTACCGTTTGCCGTATTCGTGGATTTGTCATGAAGAAATAGATTTTGACAATCCCGATTTTGAACGCTTCCCGGCACTTAAAAAGGTAAATCCATATATTACGCAGTTACAGCACGGCGAAATGTTGTATATGCCCGAAGGTTGGTGGCATTATATGAAATATCAAACTCCAGGATTTTCGTTAAGTTTACGATCGTTGGCAGGCAGACCAAAAAATTTGTTCAACGGTTTAAAAAATGTAGTTTTCAACAGATATTACGATAACTACATGCGTAAAACTAAAGGTCAACAATGGTTAGATTATAAAGATGCCGAAGCAATCAGACGTACGAATGCTTTGTTGAAATAATCAAAAACGCAGCTTAACTAGCTGCGTTTTTATTTTAAATATTTTTTTAATAGAAATATATTTATATTTTTGATTAAAAACATAAATATATGGAAAACTACCACTCACTTTCTCTTACTAAAAGAGAAAAAACCATTATAGTACTAGGTATGGTTTATATTGCTTTAGAAGATGATCAAGAAATAGACCAAAGTGAAGGTTTTGCTATCGAATTTAATGCTGGTATAATGGAAATAAGCATGCAAGAATATCAAAGTAAATTATCTACAATACAAGTTGCTGGTGATCAATTGTTATTTAAAGAATTAAGAAGTTTATCTTATGATAATAAGAAATTTGTTGTTAGAGCTTTTATCAGTGTATCTAATACATCACCATTAACAGCAACAAAAAAATTAACCTTAGCTTTAAATATATTGATTCAAGATATGGGATTAGATGAAGATGAAATAGAAAAAATTTTAAGTGAACAATAAAACCATAAAATTATTAAAAATAATATATGACTACAACTATTATAGTAATCGTAATCCTAATTATCCTTTTCTTCTGTGGAGTATTTGATAAAATAATTTATCCAAATGATTTTAAAAGTGATTTACCTTCAAGTAAATAAGATTTCTTAACAACATCTCATAAAACACAAGCAACAATTTACAATAAAATGGAATTTAACAAACTTTACACATGTGAAGTAGAACAAGGTGTAGCCTCTGTATTCCTTTTTTTTGAAAATGGATATGTAGGAATAATTGATTCTATCGATACACCAATTAAAAGTGATATTAAAAATGAGATAATAACCCATTTCAAAGGATGTCTTTCAAATCCAATGGAAAATTTAAGCGGTGAATTCGGGAAATACGAAATTTCAGACAAAAATCGAATAAACATTTATTTTGCTTCTAAAAATGAATACTTTGGAGACTTAGATGATTTACCATTCCAGTATATAGGTTTTGAAGGTACTATTGAAAATAATTATTTAGCATTAAAATTTCAAAAGAAATGGTATAATCAAAGTTTAAAAAAATCTGAAATTTCGACAGCATCTAAAAGTTTTATTTTTAAAACAATTTAATCTTATTACATTTTCGTTCTAAAAAAACAAAAAGAATCCCTGTAAATTTTACAGGGATTCTTTGTTACAAAATTTCCATCAGTTCATTCTGTATAGAAACTCCTTTATCGTTGTTGTACCAAACTTGTACACCTTCTTTTACTTTGTCGTTAAAACCTCCGTTTTCATCTAACAGTCGTTTTACTTCAACTTGTGCAGTTGCAGGGCGTGGTCCCCAAGTAAATAGTTCCTTATTTAAATCGGCAGAAACAGCAATTAATTTAGGAATAGATTTCCCACCGTTGGTTAAATACTGTTGCATTAACTCCTCATTATCATCACGTAAAACCAAACGTAAATCAATCATTGGATTTATTTCAGCAAGCTTTTGCAATACCGGAACATTCTGCGCAGCATCGCCACACCAACTTTCTGTAAGCACGATCCAAACCTGTTTTTCGGCAATCTGTTTTGTAATGTTTTCCAATTCTGGAAGTATCTGCTGGGTTTTATCTAAACGCTTCATTCTGGCACGGTTCAGTTTTGTAAAATCGGTAAGCATCTCGTTTTGCTCATGCCCGGTTGAACTGTTCTCGTTAATTTTTTGGTCGATCAAATTTAAATAATCGTTATAAGACATCGAATTTTCGATTGCTTTTTGAAATATTGCCTGCATAATTTGTATTTTTATACAAAAATAACGATTTAACGTTACAAAAAATAATGAATAACAATTCAACCGTTTTCGGTTTGGCATTATCGGGCGGCGGTCATAAAGGAATTGCCCATGCCGGTGTATTACAGTTTTTAAACGAACAAGAAATTTTTCCGGAAATTATATCGGGAACAAGTGCAGGATCTATTGTTGGCGGGTTGTATGCCAACGGAATGAAACCTAAAAGCATTCTTACTTTTTTTAAATCGGTAAGTTTGTTCAGCTGGACGCATTTATCTTTTAAAAAAGCAGGTTTTTTAGATGCTGATCAGTTTGCCCGCTATCTTGATAAAGAATTTGGCGATAAAACCATTAAAGATTTAGATATCGAACTGTATATTTCGGCAACCGAAATCGAACGAGGCAAGTTAAAAATCTTTCATAAAAACACAAAAGTAGTTTCGGCAATATTGGCATCAAGTGCCTTTCCCGGAGTATTTTCGCCGGTAATCATCAACAATAAAGTGTACAGCGATGGCGGTATTTTAAACAATTATCCGGTAAATACCATTCAGGGGCGTTGCGATTTTTTAATAGGCAGCAACGTAAATCCGGTGTTAATGTACAATCAAACTCGGTTTACATCGATAAAATCGGTTGCTTTGAGAGCTTTTGAAATTATGATGATGCAAAACACTTTTCCGCAAAACGAATTGTGCGATTGGCATATTCAGCCCGAAGCGCTGGCAAATTACAGTACCTTTGAAACATCGAAAAAAAGAATGGATGAAATTTTTGATATCGGTTATCAGGAAGCAAAAAAGAACTTCGAAAAAATAAAAGATAAATTACCTTAAGCGTTTTTAAAGAATAGCAAAAATAATATATTTGCAAATAAATTTTCCTCAGTATGAAATACAAAAGAATACTTCTAAAATTAAGCGGTGAAGCTTTAATGGGCGATAACCAGTACGGCATTGACCCAAATCGCTTGGCAGAATATGCCCAAGAAATAAAAAAAATCGTTAATTTAGGTGTGGAAGTAGCCATTGTAATTGGCGGAGGAAACATTTTTAGAGGTGTTGCCGGAGCAAGTAAAGGAATGGATCGCGTACAAGGCGATTATATGGGAATGCTGGCAACGGTAATTAACGGAATGGCGTTACAAGGCGCTTTGGAAGATGCCGGAATGCTTACCCGTTTGCAGACTGCCTTAAAAATTGAAGCAATTGCAGAGCCTTATATTAAACGTAGAGCGGTTCGTCATTTAGAAAAAGGCAGAATTGTAATTTTTGGTGCAGGAACAGGAAATCCGTATTTTACAACTGATACCGCTGCTGTTTTAAGAGGAATTGAAGTTGGTGCAGATGTTATTTTAAAAGGAACAAGAGTTGACGGTGTGTATACTGCCGATCCTGAAAAAGATCCTACCGCAACTAAATACGAAAACATTTCGTTTGCCGATGTTTTGGAAAAAGGATTGAATGTTATGGATACTACCGCATTTACTTTAAGCCAGGAAAACAACCTACCAATTGTTGTTTTTGATATGAACAAAGAGAGTAATTTATTAAAAGTTTGCCAAGGCGACAATATTGGTACAACGGTTTATTAACAAAGATATTTTAAGCAATGACAGAAGAAATTAATTTTATTATAGACGAAGCAAAAGAATCAATGAGCGGTTCTATTGAGCATTTAAACAAAGCCTTGTTAAACATTCGTGCAGGTAAAGCTAACCCGCAAATGTTGGGTGCTGTTTTTGTAGATTACTACGGGTCGGCAACGGCTTTATCACAAGTAGCAAACATCAACGTACCCGATCCGCGTACGTTAACGGTTACGCCTTGGGAAAAAAATATGATACAGCCTATTGAAAAAGCAATTATGATTGCCAATTTAGGATTGAACCCAATGAACAATGGTGATATGATTATCATTAACATACCTGCGTTAACAGAAGAACGTCGTAAAGATTTGGCAAAACAGGCAAAAACCGAAGCGGAAGATGCTAAAATATCGATCCGTAACGCACGTAAAGATGCGAATACCGATATAAAAAAACAGGAAAAAGAAGGAACTTCTGAAGATGTTTGTAAAGATGCCGAAGACCGCGTTCAGAAATTAACCGATAATTTCATTAAAAAAATCGATGAAATCTACGCTGAAAAAGAAGCAGAAATCATGAAAGTATAATTAAAAAGCCACTCGATTTGAGTGGCTTTTCTGCTAAATAAATAGCTATCAAAAATATTTGTATTGGTTCTAGTTTGTAAGGGTAAGTTCGCACATAATCAAAGGATAAGATCCCTTATCAATACGTTTTAATAAAAAATCTTGAGTTATATTTCCCCATTTATCTTTAGTCACAACATGGTATTTAATTAAAGATTTTTTTTATCAGTTGTTGTAGTTGCCCGAATTATAGGATTGTATCCTTTAGTTATCTTAGTTTTTTTATCTTCTTCAGAATAATATTCAATTTCGTAATAATTACTTTCGATAGTAAGCCATTCAAAAACCACAACAATGCCATTTTTAGGAATCATAATATTATATGATTGTAAATCTATTTTTGATATTTTTTTTCGTTTTTCAATCTTACCAATTATCAATTCATCATGTAAAAGCTCTGCAGGAAAACCTTGTTCATCTGCTTCATATATTTTAACAGCATAAGTAGCTACTTTTTGTCGAGCATCTAATCTAAAAGATACATCTTTTAAAAACGGATGGCTTTCAATTTCTTTATTATAATTAAAGAACCTTCCAAAACGCCAATTATTCTCAATAGAACCAGCACCAAATCCAGTTTTCTGTTCTGACTTCTTTACTGATCCAACCTTAATCTCCTTTGTTCCTAAACTTGACACAATCACAACCTCATCTAAAACTTCACTTTTTGTTTCCAATAAAACAATATCGGTTAAAAGCTGTTGTTTAGCTTCGTAGCCAACGGCATCAAAAACAAAAATTTCGTGTAAAAATTCATTGGGTATTGTAAAACTTCCGTCTGGTTCGGCATTTACCTTAAAAGTTCCGTTTTCAGTAAAAACACTTGTGTATGCAATTGGTTCATTAGTTGAACTATCTTTTACTAAAAAAGATTTTTGTGCAAAAGCTGGTATCGAAAGTAAAAAGAAAAGTAACAGTTGTTCCATAAATACAATTTGGTTATTGCAAACCTAATTGTTAAAACGTTAAAGAAATTTAAATAGTATATTAAATATTACAAAAATTTAATGATTGGCAAAAACGATTGCTTTTTTAAAAGTAAACGAAATAATATCTTTGATAAAAAATAACCGATGTATTTATCTAACGATCAACTGAAATTATTTTGCTTGGAATGCGTTAAAACGGTCGATGAATCTGCAGAAAGCAAAATTTTTCCGCTTTTGGAACAACTTGTGAAACAGCACAGTATGGTGAATGTTTACAAAGCCGTTGATTCTATTGAAGATTTTGAAAACAGTTTAAACACGCTACTTTATGAGGATCGGAATTTTAAAGATTACGATCTGCTTTATTTTATCTGTGGCGGAAGTGAAAACGAGATCATTGTAAACGATTATTTATACACTTTAGAAGAAATCGCCGAGCTTTTTGAAGGAAAATTAAAAGGTAAAATACTGCATTTCGCCAATTCTAAAACGCTTAATCTGGATAGTGAAACTGCCCAATATTTTTTAGATGTAACGGGCGCAAAAGCTATATCGGGTTATCAGGATCAAAGCTTTACAAGCAGTATGTTGTTAGATTATCATTTTTTTAGTCTGTACCCCGATTTTGATGATGTTACCGATGTTGTTGAAGCGTTGTTTCAAAAACATTACGCTCTTTGCACCAATTTAGGATTTCATCTGTATTATTAATTCCCAGTCTTCGTCGCAGTCATCCTGAACTTGATTCAGGATCGCATACTTAAATGTAAAATAATGAGAAGCTGACCCGAGCTTGCGAACAGAACGAAGTTAAACAAGTTCAGCTTGACAAATGTTAATCATAGTTGAGTTAAATTTTAAATAGACAATTGAAGAAACTGGTATTAAAATTGTATATTTATTAAAAATGAAAATTATGAAAAAGCGAATTATAGCACTTACCGTTTTATGTTTAGGAATTGTAACCGTTGCCACTGCGGCAAAACTGATTCCTAATACTGCAAGTGAACATAAATCAGACGATAAGCAGAAAGAAATCGTTATTGAAGGTGTAGGTATTTCTAAAACAATTGAAGCTACCGGTGATGAAACGATCAGAATTGAAGGCACCAACAACAAAATCACCATTAAAGGTTCGTGTAACGCCATTAAAATTGAGGGTGTAGACAATGTTGTTACGGTTGACGATGTAAAATCGATCAGTGTTGAAGGAACCGGAAACAAAGTAAATTACAAGAAAACATCGGCTGCCGACGGTAAAGTTATCACCGCAGTTGCAGGTGTAAATAATAAGATTACGAAAATATAAACCATTAAAATCCGTTTTTAAATTGAAACGGATTTTTTGTTTTTGTACTTTTGAATGAAATCTGCATTCCATGAAAATCATTCAATTATTTCTGCTTTCTGTTATTTTTATAGTAACCTTAAGCTGTTCTGCACAAAAGAAAAAATCAGAAAACAAAACCTTTTATCAGTCCGAAACATTGATAATTACACAGGTTTCGCCGAACGTGTATCAGCATACATCGTTTTTACAAACCGAAAGTTTTGGTAATGTTCCCTGCAACGGAATGATTGTTCACAACAATAACGAAACAGTGGTTTTTGATACGCCTGTGAATGATGAAATTTCAGAAGAATTGATCCAATGGATTCAAAACAGCTTAAAAAGTAAAATAAATGCGGTTGTCCCAACGCATTTTCATGATGATTGTTTAGGCGGATTAAATGCGTTTCACAAGCACAATATTCCATCGATAGCAAACAGCAAAACAATCGAAATTGCAAAAGAAAAGAAACTTCCTGTTCCTTTAAAATCGTTTACCAATCAAGAAAAAATAGCAGTCGGAAACCAATTTACAGAACTTTATTTTTTTGGAGAAGGTCATACCAAAGACAATATTGTAGCGTATTATCCTAACGAAAAAGTGTTGTTTGGCGGATGTTTGATTAAGGAATTAAACGCTGGAAAAGGAAATTTAGCTGATGCAAATGAAGCAGCATGGGCAGAAACAGCAACTAAATTAAAAAGCACGATTACCGATGCCAAAATAGTAATTCCCGGACACGGTTCAACAGGAAACACCGCTTTAATTGATTACACCATAAAATTATTCACACAAAAATAATGCAGTACGTTTACATTCACGGTTTTGGCACCACAGGCGCAAACAGCACCAAGTTTAAAAAAATTCTGGCACACGCAACGGCAAAAAATGCAAAAGCAATTGCGTTGGAATGGAACGAACATCAGCCGGATATTTTAGAACAACTGACTTTGCAACTTGAAAACGAAATTGATTGGAAAGAACCGGTTTGTTTGATCGGATCATCGACCGGTGGGAATTTCACATACCAGCTTTTAGAGCAATTTGCTGATAAAGAAGTTTCGTTTGTATTGATAAATCCGCTATTGAATGTGGAACAACGAAAAATAGACAATTATCTTTTCCCGATGCTGTTGGCAAATCAATTAAAAAATCCGTCAGCAGATTTAGCCAACGGATTGATTCTTTTAGGAAAAAATGACGAAGTTTTAGATTACAACTATACCTACGAACGTTTGCATAAATTAAACAAAATCATTGTAGGCGAATGGAATCACACCTTGAGTAATTTAGATACCGCCGAATTATTACGTTTTATTGATTCTGTAAACGAATAATTTTAATTAAAATCACATAGAAACATAGTTTTTTAATCTATATAAAATGGTTTTCTATGTTTCTATGTGGTAAAATTTTAATGTGATTTTATGTGGTGCTTTTTTTACGCCTTATCATCTGCAGACGGACCATAAATTCCCGGAACAGGAATATCCAGCAAACGCATATAAACCGTTAACTGTCCGCGGTGGTGAATTAAATGGTTGGTTACAATAAAACGCAACGCACCGGTTTTTGGCATCGCTGCAATTACATGATCTCCTGCTTTTAAAGCCCAATCTTCAAAAACAACTGCTTCATCCATTTTTTCAATGATTGCTTTGTTTTTTTCAAAATCACTTTCTAGTTTACTCAATAAATCATCAACCGAAGTTAATTTTGTAGGCGTATAATCAACATGGAAATCAAAGGTTTCTTTGCTTAAAACAAAATCAACCCAGTTGTGTAATTCTACAATATGGTTTGCCAATTCTCCTAAAGTCATTGACTTTTCGTGTGGTTTGTAACCAAAACTTTCATTGTTCAAACGACTAATAATGCGTTTTGTATTTCCTTTTTCGCGTTCTAATTCAATTAGTAATGCTTTTTTAATGCTCATTTTATTTTGTTTTTTTGTTTAGAATTATTTTAAAATATTTTTACCACAGATGCACGGATTAATCTTTTAAATTTAGGTCAAGAATTACGGTAATAACCATCAATTCTTTCGCCAGATTCAAGAATTATATCATCATCATTAACTTCATCAATTATAAAAGAAGTACACAACATAATTCCCAAATAAATTAAAGGCAACATACTTATTATAGACCAAAAAATTCTTTTTTTAAGTTTATGATTTTTGTCAGTTAATATGAATATTGAATTAATTAGCCCCCACAAAAGAGACACAGCCCATAACATGTAAATTGTTGCAATCATGGTTAAATAAATATTTCTATTAGAAACCCTATACTGTTGAGTATAGTTAGCTATTATAAAAGCAATAATTGGTAAAACACAAATTACTATAGCATTTCTTTCAAATCTATCTATTTTCATTTACTAACAAAAATTATCTATATACAAATCAAAGATATAAAAATAGGCAACCAACAGCTTAAAAATTAATCGTATCAAAAACTAAAAAAAGTTGTAATTTTACCCACTGTAATTATTGACATCTAAATTATAGCAAAATATAATGAAACATACTAAGATTAAAGATCTTTTAGCAGGTTCAAGTCTTTTACAAGAAGTAGTGGCTAAAGGCTGGGTTCGTACTTTTAGAAACAACCAGTTCATTGCGTTAAACGACGGATCTACCATTCATAACATACAATGCGTTTTAGAATTAGACGCTTTTCCTGAAGAAACCATTAAACGTATTACAACCGGCGCGGCAATCAGCGTTAAAGGTACGTTGGTTGAAAGTCAGGGTAAAGGTCAGAAATATGAAATTCAGGCAAATACGTTGGAGATTTTAGGCGATTCTGATGCCGAAAAATATCCGATACAGCCTAAAAAACACTCGTTAGAATTTTTACGCGAAAATGCTCATTTACGCATTCGTACCAATATGTTTGGTGCTATTATGCGTGTGCGCAGTACGCTTTCTTACGCGGTTCACAAGTACTTTCAAGACAACGGATTTTTCTATGTAAACACGCCGATTATCACGGGATCTGATGCAGAAGGTGCCGGTGAAATGTTTCAGGTTACAGCGTTGCCTTTAGATGGTTCTGCTCCAAGAAATGAAGACGGAAGCATTAATTACAAAGAAGATTTCTTTGGCAAGCACACAAACTTAACCGTTTCTGGTCAGTTAGAAGGTGAAGCGTATGCTATGGCACTGGGATCGATCTATACGTTTGGACCTACTTTCCGTGCAGAAAATTCAAACACATCGCGCCATTTAGCCGAGTTTTGGATGATTGAGCCTGAAGTTGCCTTTAATAATTTAGACGATAATATGGATTTGGCGGAAGATTTCATCAAATTCGTAATTAAATATACGGTTGAAAAATGCGAAGACGATTTGTTGCAGTTGGAAGCACGATTGATCGATGAAGAAAAATCGAAACCACAGGCAGATCGTTCGGAAATGACGTTGATGGAGAAACTGAAATTTGTTATGGAAAACAATTTCAAACGTGTTTCTTACACCGAAGCAATCGATATTTTAAAAGGATCAAAACCTAATAAAAACAAAAAATTCCAGTATTTAATTGAAGAATGGGGTGCCGATTTACAAAGCGAGCACGAACGTTTCTTGGTTGAAAAACACTTTAAATGTCCGGTAATTTTGTTTGATTATCCTGCAGATATCAAATCGTTCTACATGCGTTTGAACGACGATGGTAAAACGGTTCGTGCAATGGATATTTTATTCCCTGGAATCGGTGAAATCGTAGGCGGATCGCAACGTGAAGAACGCTACGATGTGTTGGTAGAAAAAATGAAAGCGCTGAATATTCCCGAAGAAGAATTATGGTGGTACTTGGATACCCGCAAATTTGGATCGGCAGTTCACTCTGGTTTTGGTTTAGGTTTTGAACGTCTGGTATTGTTCGTAACCGGCATGACCAACATTCGCGACGTAATTCCGTTCCCAAGAACACCACAAAACGCAGAATTTTAAAAAAGAATCTTTCATAGATTTTATAGCATATTAAGTTTGACACAACGCTAATTATTTGTTATTTTTGAATAAATTAGTTTGTGTCAAACTTTTTTTATTACTAAAAGTTATAGGAGCATTATAAAATGTTAAAACAGAATTTACAGTTTAAATTATCGCAGAAATTATCGCCTCAGCAAATTCAATTAATGAAATTGATTCAATTGCCTACGCTTGCATTTGAACAACGTTTAAAAGAAGAATTGGTTGAAAATCCGGCGTTGGAATCTGGGAAAGATGAAGTGAACGATGCAGATGAGTTTCAAGATAATTCGGACGAATTTGATGATTACGACAATGAACACATCGACACAGACGACATCAACATTGATGATTATTTAAGCGACGACGAAACCCCCGACTACAAGCTTAAAAGCAACAATTACAGCGATGATGATGACGAAACCTTTATGCCGATTGAAGCGCAGGTAAGTTTCCATCAGAACTTAATTGAACAACTTAACACCTTTATTTTAACCGATGAAGAGCGTACCATTGCCGAGTTTTTAATTGGCAGCATGGACGATATGGGCTACATTCGCCGTGATATTCAGGATATTGTAGATGATATGGCATTTACGCAGGGAATTTACGCAAGCGAAGAGCAGGTTAAAAGTATCTTGGAAAATATTATCCACGAATTGGAACCAAGCGGTGTGGGTGCTCGCGATTTGCAGGAATGTCTGTTGTTGCAGTTGCACAATAAAACTCCAAACGAATCAATAGATCTAGCAAAAGATGTTATTGAAAATCAGTTTGAGGCTTTTACCAAAAAACATTACGACAAGTTATTGCAGAAGTACAACGTTTCGCAATCGCAACTTCGCAAGGCTATAGATGAAATTGAAAAACTGAACCCGAAACCGGGCGGAAGCTTTGCAGGAAATTCTCGCGCTATAGAACACATTATCCCCGATTTTACCGTAAAGGTCGATGACGGCGAAATTGAACTGCATTTAAACAGTCGTAACGCTCCGGAACTGCACGTTTCTAAAGATTATCAGGAAATGTTGCAAACCTATAAAGAAGCGAACCAAAAATCATCAGCTCAAAAAGATGCGGTACAGTTCATCAAACAAAAGTTAGATGGTGCCAAATGGTTTATCGATGCTATCAAGCAACGTCAGGAAACTCTTTTTGTGACTATGAGCGCCATTATAGAATATCAAAAAGAATATTTTTTAGAGGGAGAAGAAACAAAAATTCGTCCGATGATTTTAAAGGATATTGCCGATATGGTTGGTTTGGATATTTCGACCATTTCGCGTGTTGCCAACAGTAAATATGTTGATACACCTTACGGAACCAAACTGATTAAGGAATTTTTCTCTGAATCAATGACGAATGATCAGGGTGAAGAAGTTTCTACCATAGAAATTAAAAACATTCTGCAAAGAATTATCGCAGACGAAGACAAGCAAAAACCTTTACCAGATGATAAACTTGCAGAAATGCTTAAGGAAAAAGGCTACCCTATTGCCCGTAGAACGGTTGCAAAATACCGCGAACAGTTAGATATTCCGGTAGCAAGAATGCGCAAAAAGATTTAATGAAGTATGTTGCTAAAATAATATCCTACATATTCCATCCTGTTTTTATTCCAACTATAATCACAGGATGTTTTTACTTATTAAATGCCGATTTCTTTATTCCGTTAGAACAATATCTAGCAACCGGTCAGGCTTTTTTAATGACTTTTCTGTTACCTGTTTGTATTTACTTTTTCTTGAAATCACTAGGGTTGTTGAAATCATCGGTAATGATTCAGAATCTGCGCGAACGCAGTGCCCCTATGTTTTTAAATATCGTAATTATAAACATTCTTATTTTTAAAATCTGGGAAAACGCCTCCAATTCCTCTTTAAAAGTATTTTTTATCGGCTACTGTATTTCGTACACTATTTTATTCTTCGGTATATTACTAAAGCGTAAGTATAGCGTACACGTAGCAAGCGTTTGCAGTGCCATTCCGCTGTTTGTTAACCAAACCACCACCTACTATTTAAACCCGTTTTACATTTTACCGGCGTTATTGCTAATTATTGGTTTGGTAGCTTCCTCTCGATTGTATTTAAGGGCACATACCAACGTAGAAATTATTGTTGGTGCGTTGATTGGTTTTGTACCGTCGTTTATTTTGTTTTATAAGATGTAAAACATCAAACCTACATTCAACATATTTATATGGCTTGCCGTATCAATTGTATTTTTATTGTATAATGGTTTAAAACCGTAGTAACCGTATAAATTCCAGGTGTTGAAACCGGCTGAAATATAAACTCCTAAATTTGATCTTGATAATAAATCACTGTTTTTAAAGCTGTGATTTCCTAAAACACCTTCGTATCTTGAAGTTGCATTCAACAGATAACTGTATTTAATTCCCGTATAAACTCGCCAGAACTTATGCGAATGTACTTTTGAATTACGCCAACGGATTTCAAACGGAATTTCGATATACGACAGTTTCTGTACATTTTTTTCACGATCGTTATCAACTTCAAAAGTAACGGGATCGTTATCAATCAATGCCATATTGTGTCGCAAATTATAAAATGCAAATCCAACACCCGGAGCAATTGCAACTGTGCGCTGTTTGTTGATTGGAAAATCGCGCAGAAAACCAAAATTGGTTCCTATAGAAATAGAATTCGTCGAAAAATTATCGGGTTGTTTCATCATTAAACTATGCGTTACGCCCACATAAAACTGATCTTCGCGATAAAACGGATCGGTTACTTTTATGGTTCTGTCCAAAGCCGGCAAACTATCTATAGCCTGCGAAAATGTTTTTACAGAAACCAAGAGTATCAATATGCTAAAAAAAACTTTCATCATCTACAAATTATTAAAACAGTAACATCCAATCCCTAAAAAAATATTTACAACCGTCAGTTCGAGCTTGTCGAGAACACAACTTCTCGATACACTTCATTACATTACGTTACTCGAAGTGACGACAAAAACAGATCAGTACTAAAAATTATAAACCAAACCAACACTTAACAATTGTTTAAACTGCACGCGCGGACCTTCGGTAATCTGTGTTCCGTTTACATCGCGTTTGTTTTTAATATCGTCATCATAAATCAAATGTCCGCCCAAAGTTGCTTTAATTAAACTGTTTACCTTCATTTCTAACTGCAACTGCCAATCTACATCAACATTTCCAAAGTTATTCAGATAATCGGTATAAAGTGTCAGGTTGTTTTTAAGATTAACGTTCTTCATGATCGATTTATTCCATTCGCTGGTAAACAAAAAACCCAGTTCGTTTCTAGATTTTTTTCCGGCTTTCAGTAAATTTCCATCAGCATCGAAAATACCACCATCTAAACCAAATTCGCCTTTATTCGCCAAAGTATTATCCAAAACAAACGTAGATTTCAAGGTTAGTGGCGAAATATAGGCTTTAAAATTGTTTTTGAAATATTCCGAACCTATACCCGCAAAAAGATACGCCGGTGCAAAAGCACGCGAAATAGGATCTTCTACGTTGGGATACGCGTAACCGTTTGCCATTTGGGTATTCAGCGTCATTTTTGCAGAATAATACCAGTTTGATTTTACCGATGTTTTATAACCGAAAGAGGAATTGATGTTTAAAACGTCGTCGGTTTTACGCAATTCCAGATTTTCCTGCTTATTTAAACCGTAACGCACTTTTAATTCGTTCAACCATACTGTTCGTCCTTTTTCATATTTTCTTGTAAAATCGCCTTTAACGATGCCCGAAACAGAACTAAAACCACCGGCATTCCAGTTAGAGAAGGTTCCTTGGTTGATATCTAATCCCAAACTGTTCGTTTTTTTCCAGAAACTTACTTCGGAACGAATCGGAGACAAGGCATCGTACGGAATTTGCGAATTGGCACGCGGTAATCTGTCATAAACAAATCCGGTTGGTTTTGATATTAAAAAGTACGCCAGATCGGTATTTTTATTGCGTTTGGTAACTTCGAACGTTGAAACAACAACCTGTTGCACATCGCCCGATTTTAAATTCATGAGTACCGAATCTTGCAAAACCATTTTAGGTTCTACCGTAATTGGTCGTAAAAAAAGGGTATCGTTTCTTTTTACCAGCGTATCAAAAACCGAAAACTGCGTTCTGTAAAAAGTATTTACATCTGTACTTGTCTTTTTTATGTGCAGAGAATCCAACGGTTGCGAGAAACCTACTGCCGACAATAACATAAAAAAAACAACTATCTTAAATTTAAACATTACGTATTTTTTTTTTTTTAAATAAATTCTGCATAGATTCCACATCTAATCCACACTGTTTAAGTTGTTCATTAACCGTTGCATGTTCTATAAAAACATCGGGAACACCTAAATTTATTACTTTAA
>JAVXSC010000040.1:0-16703 GCA_036643355.1 Myroides sp. | reverse complement strand
ACTTTTCATTGTTATTTGGATATCTAAATAAATTCAGTAAAAAAACTGCCGTATTATTCAGTATTATCTCTTTTTAGATTCCTACGGAATGACAAACTTTGTGTTACTCATTAATTGTTTAAATAGCTCATATTCTTAAAGAAAAAAAGCTGTTCCCGAAAGAGAACAGCTAAATTACTAAATTAATTATGACTTTATTTTTTCTCTTTAGAAACTTTATCTGCCATGATTAAAGCGTTGTAAAGATTTACGAATTTTCCTGAAGTAGAAATATCTGCAAAATTACGTTTGTCATCTTTATCGCCCGAAACAATTACTTGTTTGTTAACAGCTACACCAGAATCCATCATGATTTTCTTAACCTGTGCTGCTTTTAAGTTTGGATAGTACGAACGAATCATTGCTGCTACACCTGCCGCGTTTGGAGATGCCATTGATGTTCCTTGTAAATATTCGTATTTTCCGTGAGGTGTTGTTGCGTAAATTTTTACACCTGGAGCAAAGACATCTACATCTACATTACCGAAGTTAGAGAAGTTTGCTACCATTTTTTCTCCGAACGAAGGGTTTAATGCACCAACTACTAAAAAGTTATCAGCGATTTCTGTTTTAGTTCCTTCGATACGATCGTTAGGGTAACGTTTAATTTCTTCGCCAGTTGCCGGGTTTAAATCCATAGCGTCGTTACCGGCAGCTACAACGATTAACACGTCTTTCTTTTCTGCATATTTAATGGCATCCATAACCCATTGGCTGTTTTGCGCAAAATATTTACCAAAACTTCCGTTGATTACTTTTGCACCGTTATCTGCTGCGTAACGAATTGCCAAAGCGATATCTTTATCGTACTCATCACCATCTGGCACCGCACGAACCGACATAATTTCAACGTTGTTTGATGCTACACCGTCTCCACCAATATTGTTGTGACGTGTTTGTGCAATGATACCTGCAACGTGCGTTCCGTGTTTTGCATGATCGCGATCGCCCATTACATCGCTGTTTCCGTAGATTTTATCGTTGATATCAAAAATATCATCACCCGTTTTACGTCCTTTAAAATCTGGATTTAAGTTATAATCTAACTGACCGTTAACGTATCCTGCAAAATCTTTTAAATATTCGTTTGCTTCTTTTCCGCCTGATACTAATGCATATGCCATGTTTTTAGCTTTTGCGATATCAGCAGGAGCATCAGCACCAATTTTATCTAAATCAGCTTTTGTAAAAGTTTCTTTCTTAACATATTTAGCTACTTTATCATGTACTTCCTGCATTGATGTAAGACGCGCTTTTAAAGGCTCTAACTCTGCACGCTTTTCTTCTAATTCTTTCACGGCACGCTTGTATTCAGAAGATCCGTCGTCGCCACGAGAAACAATACGTGTTAATTCTAACTGTTCTTCATTGGTTTCACCTAAAAAGTTCCACCCGTGAATATCATCGGTATATCCGTTTTTATCGTCGTCTTTACCGTTTCCTGCTTTTTCTTTAGGATTTACCCACATTTGAGTTTTTAAATCGGCATGATCAACCTCTATACCAGAATCAATCACCGCTACGATTACTTTTTTTCCTGCTTTATCTTTAATGATTTCCTGGTATGCACGATCTACAGACATTCCCGGAACGGTATCTTTTAGTACATCCAAATGACTCCAACGTTGTAAACTACTTTCTGCTAAAGCTGATTTTCTTGTTGGTAACTGGTCTGCACTTTCAATTGGTTTTAACGCACTTAAATCTTGTAAGTAAGATGTTTGTGCCGTTTTACAGCTGGTTAGGGCTAAAGCTACTAAAGCTGATAAGTAAATAGATTTGTTGATTTTCATTTGATATAATCTTAAATTTTATTCTAATTAATTGGTATTAAAAAAACGGATATGTTACAAATCAATATCATAAAATATCGTTAATAGAAAAAACCTCGTTTAAACGGACGCCTTTTTCGGTTTCTTGTAAGGTAATTATTGGGTTGTGCGCATCGTGTTCCAGATACAGATAATAATTATTAGCTGCAGCATTCTTTAAAAACTGTTCCTTTTCGCCCAAGGTTAATAAAGGTCGGGTATCGTATCCCATAACATACGGCAACGGAATATGTCCGGCGGTCGGCAATAAATCGGCACAAAAAACAATGGTTTTGTCCTGATACTTTATATGCGGAATCATTTGCTTTTCGGTATGACCGTCTACAAACAAAACACCGAAGTTAAGGTCTGATATTATTTCGGCTGGATTTGAATTCGGCTGAACAAATTTCAATTGACCGCTTTCTTGCAACGGCAGAATGTTTTCTGATAAAAACGATGCCTTTTCACGTGGATTTGGTTTTGTAGCCCAATCCCAATGGTTTTCGTTGCTCCAATACGTCGCATTTTTAAAGGTAGGTTCGTAACTGGTACGCGAATCGTTCCAAGAAACGGCTCCGCCACAATGATCAAAATGCAGATGGGTTAAAAACACGTCGGTAATATCATTTTTGCCGAAACCTTTGTCTTTTAAAGAACGTTCCAAATCAAAATCGCCCCACATATTGTAAAAGCCAAAAAACTTGTCACTCTGTTTGTTGCCCATTCCGGTATCAATCAAAATCAATCGGTTGCCGTCTTCAATTAAGAGGCAGCGTGCGGCAAGATCAATCTGATTATTGGCATCGGCAGGATTGGTTTTATTCCAAAGTACCTTTGGAACCACACCAAACATAGCACCGCCGTCTAACTTAAAATTACCTGCTTCAATGGCATGAAGTTTCATTGTTGTTCTGTTTTTTATGAATTAGTAAAAATAGGAATAATTTTTAGTTTTTACCACAGCTTTTTTAAACCACATAGACACATAGGTTTTGTAATTTTTATAGGTTTGAGACTCACTATGAAATCTTATAAATTATTATAGTAGCTTAATTAGCTATGTGGTAAATTTTTAATTAATTGTTTTAAAACCGATACAAAACAGTATTTTTGCCACATAGTACTGATTTATGAACCATACGTATCCCAAAACCGAAAAACTGAAAAGAAAAAAGTATATTGATTTACTTTTTTCGGAAGGACGTACGGTTACGAAATATCCATTGCGATTGGTTTACGTGCCAGTGAAAGATTTGGATGTTCCGCTGCAAATGGGCGTTTCGGTTTCTAAAAGGTACTTTAAAAAAGCGGTTGACCGCAATTATTTTAAGCGTGTGCTGCGTGAATGTTACCGTTTAAATAAAGAATTACTACTGAACGATTTAAAAGAACCTTACGTTATGATGTTCTTTTACCAAACCAAAGAACGACTGACTTACCAAGAAATTGAAGAAAAAACCAAAAAGCTTTTTGAGAAGTTTGTTGATACCTTACAAAAAACTCCCTGACTATTGTAATCAGAGAGTTTTTATATATTATTTAGTACAACAATACAATCTACATTATACAGAAAGCAAAACTACTTTTTAACCAGTTTTTTAACCGCTTTACCATTCGCTGTTTCTATATGTATCATATACGTACCATTTGATAAACTCTCTACATTTAACTGTATTTGGCTTTCGTTAGCAAAATTTTGACTGCTTAACTGTTTGCCTGCAATATCATAAACCGTAACTTGGTTTACCAACATGTTTTCAGCGTTGGTAATGTTTACCACATTTGTTGCCGGGTTGGGGTATAAATTAAATTTTGCAGCCAAGTGCTTGTTGGTGCTTAAAGTAATAACACTTGGCGGTACTGCATTTATTGCGGTTATTTTAATATTATCGTAACGGTTACGACTATAAATTTGAGGATCATTTGCGCCCTTTGATACAATCACGTCTAACACTATATTTGATAAAGGATAATCTTGTATAAGATTAGTCGACGTTATGTGTTTTAAAAAATCGTGAGAAGTGACTATATTAAAAAAAGGTAAATGAATATACACCTTTTTGTTAGGATAATCTAAATAGAAAACAAATTTAACCCAGGTATTAAAATGTGGATTTTGATTAGGATCAATATCTGAAAAACCTCTTTTTTTATCGAAATTCAAATTAATAAGTTGTTCAGGTTGATTCATCGTAGAGTTAGGATCACCAATACTATATAATCTTATACTCGCATAACCTCCACCGTTTCCGTGAAGTAGTGGTCCGGTATAAAAATCATATTCAAACATTATCACATCGTTCCCGGCTGCACGGTTAGCCATGAAAGTATGTAAGTTTGTTTTCCACGCCTGAAGCATTTCTCCATCTGTAAAACCGGTGCTTAGATCTAATACCTTGCCCCTGCCGATTTCGTTTACTATGGTAAAAAAACTGTTTGCCTGCGTATAAAATGAAGATGTGTACCAGCCCCACTGCCCAGGTATTTTACCAGTAACATCGGTTCCTAAATTACCAACACTGTGATTGTCGAAACTTTCGGTGTATAAAACCTGGCTGTATATGCCGTTAAAACTCAATGCGGTTATAAAAACCAGTAAATACTTTTTCATAATTATTAATTTTGATAATGCTAATTACGTAAATATAGTGAATTATTTAACTAAAAATTAGGCTTTAAAAGACTCCAAAAAGCATTCTACTATCAACATTCAAAAAACAACAATTACCTTACATTTAAAAAATTTAATTTTAGTACTTTAGTATATACAAATTTTATACATTTGGCAACTTTTTGTCAGTTTGATAATTGAATCTGTTTTGAAATAGAATATCAACAGAAAACCGACAAAAAACAACAATTATTTTAATCAATTCCTATTTTAAGTGGAAGCAAAACACAGCGTTAATAAGGTAACCGCAGGTGCTTTATTAATAACGTTAGGTATTATTTACGGAGATATTGGTACATCGCCTTTATACGTAATGAAAGCAATTTTTGGAAACGCGCCCATAAATTCCAATTTAGTGCTCGGAGCCGTTTCATGCGTTCTCTGGACACTAACGCTGCAAACCAGCATTAAATACGTGTGGCTTACGTTACAAGCCGACAATAAAGGCGAAGGTGGTATTTTTTCGCTTTATACCTTGGTAAAAAAACTCAAGAAAAAGTGGCTGATTATTCCCGCATTGATTGGTGGTAGCGCCATGCTTGCCGACGGTTTTATTACGCCGCCTATTTCAATTTCATCGGCACTGGAAGGGGTTAAAATCTATTATCCCGATTTACAGACCATCCCTTTTGTAATAGGAATCATCTTGATTTTGTTCTTCTTTCAAAGTTACGGAACCAAAACCATAGGTAAATTCTTCGGGCCTATTATGTTGGTTTGGTTTTTAATGCTTGCCGGTGTCGGTCTTTTACAGATCACTGAAGTACCTGAAATTCTTAAAGCAGTAAACCCCTACTATGCCTATTTGCTGTTAACCGAACATCCGGAAGGATTTTACGTTTTGGGCTTTGTGTTTTTATGTACAACGGGTGCCGAAGCATTATATAGCGATTTAGGTCACTGCGGTATTAAAAACATCCGTTTAAGTTGGATGTTTGTTAAAACAACTCTTGCTTTAAACTATTTGGGGCAGGGCGCTTTTTTACTATCGCACACCAACATTCAGTTAAAAACATTTGATAACGGTGTAGAATTTATTCAAAACCCGTTTTATTTAATGATGCCCGAATGGTTTATTCCAATAGGTATTGTTGTAGCAACTTTAGCTGCTGTTATTGCAGCGCAGGCGTTAATTACCGGATCGTTTACCATGATTAACGAGGCTATGCGATTGAATTTGTGGCCGCGTGTTTTGGTTAAATATCCGTCCAATATCAAAGGGCAGCTTTACATACCATCAACCAACTGGATTTTATGTATCGGCTGTATTTTGGTGGTGTTGTACTTTAAAGAATCAAGCAATATGGAAGCCGCTTACGGTTTGGCAATTATCATGTGTATGATTGCAACCAGTATTCTGCTTACTTATTACATGATTTTAAAACGATTCAACAAGTTGATCATTGTGGCGTTTGTACTGGTTTACAGCGTTATTGAAGTATCGTTCTTTATAGCGAATATTGATAAATTTCATCACGGTGGATACGTTTCATTGATTGTAGCCGGTGCTATTGCTTTTGTAATGACGATTTGGTTTTTAGGTAAGCGCATCCGTAAAAATTATACCGAATTTGTAAAATTAAGCGATTATACCAGCGTTATTGAAGATTTAAGTAACGACGAAAGTATTCCGCAGTATTCTAACAATTTAATTTATCTGACGAACGCGCACAACAAGAACGAAATTGAATCGAAGGTTATTTATTCGATACTTTACAAACGACCAAAGCGTGCCGATGTGTATTGGATGCTGCATGTAAACGTGATTGATGAACCTTATGGAATGGAATATCAGATTAAGAAATTTTCGGATAAAATTATGCGTGTCGATTTTTATTTAGGATTCCGTATCGCGCCAAAAATAAGTCCGTTGTTTAAAAAGGTATTGGAAGATTTAAGCATGTGCGGTGAATTTAACCGATTAAGTACGTATCATTCCTTACGAAAAAACCAGATTACTGCCGATCATAAATACATTATTATTGAAAAAGTAGTATCGTTTGATAATGATCTGCCTTGGTACGAAAAATTCATTTTAGATTGTTATGCATTTATCCGTAGACGAAGTTTATCAGAAGAAAAAGCCTTTGGGTTGGATAACAGTTCGGTTAAAATTGAATATTATCCGTTATTGTTGAATAAAAACCTGCCGGATATTCCATTAAAACGTAGAGCAGACAAGAAAGAATAAATCTACAAACACAATGTGCTTAATCAATACGGTTAAGCACATTTTTTGTTGTAACCTTACTTTAAAATGATCTAAATTTTATTTCTTATAACATAAAAAAGCTATAAATTAGAATTTCATTTTAACAGCATAAAAATGAAGTTATACTTATTCTTGATCATCGGTTTGTTTTCTATTTCTCTAACAGCGCAAAACAGTGCCGACCAAAAGACATTCTTAAAAGACATTCCCTATAAAATTGCAGAAAAAGATACTGTTAAATTAGATATTCATCTGCCTAAACAAAAGGTTTACGATAAAAGTCCGGTTGTTGTATTTATTCACGGCGGCGCGTGGGCGCAAGGCGATAAAGAAATTAAGTACCATTATACCGAAGGGATTAAAGATACTTTGCAGGAAAACGGCTATACCGTTGTAGCAATAAATTACCGTTTGGTTAGTAAAACAGTTGATATTGCCGAACAGCTAAACGATTGTAAAGATGCAATTCTTTGGGTTGCAGATAATGCTGATGAATATAATTTTGATACGGAAAACATAGGGCTTTGGGGAGAATCTGCAGGGGCACATCTGGCATTAATGACTGCTTTTAGCACAGATCAAGATAATGAGTTGCCTAAAATTCGTTTTATTCTGGATAATTTCGGCCCGACCGATTTAAACAAAGTTCTAAAAACCAACGCCAGCTGGTTTACCAGAAAAACCTATAAACTGCTTTTACCGAAATTATATGATATAAGAGAGAAATTGATCTTGGCAATGACGTCTTTCGATATTAATATAAATAAACAAGAAGCAATTGCCGTGGCAAGACAGTATTCACCTATTGAACATTTACAGACTGCGCCAAAGACTCCTATTTTAATTCTGCATGGAAACAGAGATTTTATTGTTCCTTTTAAACAATCGAAAAAACTGCATAGAGAACTCAACAAACTTGCTGTTACCAACAAACTCATTAAAGTTAAAAAGGGTAATCATGGTTTTACAAAGACCGACAAAAAAGAAATTCATCATTTAATTAAGGAATCATTTGTTTTTGTACAACAGCATTATCATAAAAAATAAGGTTCTTTTTTTGGGAAAGGTTGTGGTATATTTTTTCTAAATTTGAGGTTTAATCAGGTATACAGAATATTTTGTGCTATAAATAGGGTAAGAATAAATTCGTCTGAACTGAAAAAACATCTTTAAAAAAATACCTTTGGAATTATTTATCAACATAACCCTTTATTCTGGAATCATCCCCTTAATTATTCTGCTTTTTAAAAGAATAGCTCTTAGTTTTAAAGAACCTATTGTTCCCTTTATTTGGTTACAGCTATTGCAAGTGTCTATGAAATAGTAGGTACCGGGTTTATGCAAATCAATACCTCTTACTGGTTTCAAATTTATTCTTTTCTTGAAATAATTTCACTCTACTACTTTTTTTCAAAACTATTTAAAGGAAGATACAAAACAGTCATCAATATATTTTTTATTTTTTTATTAGCTGTTTTCGGTTGTTCGCTTTTCTTGTGGAAAGACAATGGCAGTTTGCAAGCACATTCTATAAACAAATCTGCATTGACTTTTAGTGTTCTAATAGCCTGCTGCTTTTGGTTTAGAGATCTTTTTAAAAATATAGAAGTAGAAGAGAATCTTTGGGATTTGTCTACATTTTATTTTATATCGGCTGTAATTCTTTACTATTCTAGCACACTGCTTTTATTTTCATTAGGAAACATTGTTTACAGCGATATTTACCTATACGATTACTGGTGGATTAATGTATTTGCAATACTAATATTAAGAATATTTTTAATAATCGGTACATGGAAGATAAAGTCCAAATAAAATTATTTTTCTGGATTGGTACATTAGTAATGGTCTTTCTGGCAGTAGGCATTATACTTATATCGGTAATTTACAAAGCAAGGGTAGACCGTTTAAACAGAAAAAAATCTGAAAGTCTTTTAAAAGCATCGTTAAATTCCGAAAAAAGAGAACGCCAACGCATTGCATCAGACTTACACGATGGCTTAAGTGGTGATTTAAGTGCGGTGAAAAACTTTATTACACTTTTAAACAATAAAGAAGAAGATTTGTCTAAAAAAGAAATTTTGCAGGAAATTTCTACTGTTTTAACCCATGCATTAACTAATGTACAAAACATAAGTTACAACCTTATGCCGCCGCTATTGGAAAGTTACGGATTGGTACCTACGTTAAAAAGTTATTTCGATCGAATAAAAAAATCGAACAGTATTATCATTAACCAGAATTATTTCAGCGATGTTATAGAAATTCCTTCGTCCGAAGCTTATGAAATATACCGTATTGTTCAGGAACTTACCACAAATATGATCAAACACGGACAATCGCAACAAATCTCTATTTCAATAACTTTAGATCAAAATACATTGCTTTTTGAAATAACCGATGACGGTGCTGCGTTCGATTTTAATGAAAAACTTCAAAGCAGTTTAGGAATGGGTTTAAAAAACATCAGTTCCCGTATAAAACATATCGATGCAAAACTGATACAGCAACCGGTTTCCATTGGTAATAAATTTCAAATTATTTTAAATTCAGACAAGTATGTTAAGAGTAGCGATAACCGATGATCACACACTGTTCAGGAAAAGTCTGGGAATGCTGGTGAACAGCTTTGCAGATATGCAGGTGGTATTGGAAGCAGGCAATGGTTCTGAATTACTGGAAAAACTTAAGAATACTCCGGCAGATATTTTACTGCTTGATTTACAGATGCCCGAAATGGATGGTTTTGAAACAGCAAAGGGCATAAAAGAGCGCTATCCGGAAATGAAAATATTGATACTTACCCTAATGAGTGAAACCGATATTATTGATCGCGTAATAAAAATGGGCGTTAACGGATATTTTACCAAGAATACTCCGCCACACGAACTTGAGAATGCTATTTGGAATTTATCAAACGATGGTTTTTATTTTGAAGACAGTCTTTCATCGGTTTTTAATAAAATTTTGAATGATACTGAAACAAAAACAATTCCGGAAGAAACGATCAATTTTACAGAACGAGAATTAGAGATCATTAAATTTACGGCTGAAGGCTTTAAGGCGCGGGAAATTGCCGAAGCACTCTACATAAGTCCAAAAACCGTTAACAATCACAAACAGAACATTCAGAAGAAATACGAGTTTGAAAGTATGATGACCGCTATTTTGTACTGTTTAAACAACCGATTAATAGATGTTGACCTTAATTCTTCTAAAAAATAGGTATTTTACCTATTGATAAAACTGGCTGCTTTAAATAATTTAGCTGAAAAGTTTAGAAGTTAAAATAATACGGGAAACACTATGACTTAAGGACTGTTCAATATATTGAGCAGTCCTTTTTTTTATTGAATGAATTTCGTTTGATGTTTTTCACAAAAACTATTTCTTTGTCAATACCAGTCCTCTACCGTCCTTAATATTAATTCGTCGTCTTCGGCTATTAAAATCAACATATCTTTATTTTTTTTTCATTTGTCGGAAAATTTCTATCCCCTTATTAATTTCATTTGTTATCTCTTGCTCCATAATATACAAATCCGGATTAGATTCTATTTCCTGTTCCCAGAATGCAGCCCTTTCGGTTAATTTAACCAATCCTGAAGTGCCTGACGTACCCTTTAGTTTATGAAGAAATCCTTTAGCTGTAGTACTTTCGTAATCTGAAATAATTTTTTGCAGTTCTTGCTTAGTATTGGTAAGTTCTTGAATGACTAAGTTTATAAAGAAACCTTTAAACTCCTCATCATCACCTAGCTGCTCTTCAATCATTTTTTTATCCAAGTCATCTGAAGTATCTAAATTCGAATTCCTAGTTGTGTAATTATCAACAGCAATATTTTTCTTAATTACAGCAAACAATTCAGCCTGTCTTATAGGTTTAGGAAGAAAATCGGACATACCTGCAGACAAACATCGCTCTTTTTCGCCTACAGAATTACCTGCACTGATTCCTACTATAGGCACATCTTTATAATCAGGAAGCGTACGGATTGATCTTGTAGCTTCTATACCGTCCATAACAGGCATTTGAACATCCATTAAAATTAAATCAAAAATTGTTTCACTGCATTTCATTAATGCCTGTTTTCCATCACTAACTTCTATTAAGATAGCATTGGGTGCACTAAGCTGCATCATTTTGTTATTAAGTGCCCTGTTTACCGGATTATCATCTGCCAAAAGCACTGTCATAGGCTGTTCTATCACCATTTCTTCTGTAGAAACTACCCTATCCTTTTTACCGTTATTCTGTTTAGAGTCTTTAAGAGCATATCTTAGCGTTCTGTAAAGTTCATCCGATTTTATAGGTTTTAAAAGACAGTACGATTTGTCGTCTTTTCTAAATGCTGATATGAATTCATTTTCTTCAGACGAAGTATGCAGTACGATAAGTGGAATCATTTCTCCCTGAATTTTAAACAATTCCTTTATTTTTTCAATTGTCTCCAATCCCGATAACACCGGCATATGATAATCCATCAGAATCATATCGAATCGTTCTCCATTCATTAAAAGCTGAATCGCTTCTAAGCCGTTTGCCGCCGCTTCAGATTTTATATTTTTATACGCCAGCATGTGCTGTAAAATGGTTCTGTTATTCTGATTATCGTCTACAACCAATACCCTGCCTATTTCTGTCATATCATCATCATTTTCCTGCAGATCATCCTTATCATACGGAACTTCGATATCAAAATAAAAGACAGATCCTTTTTCCATTTCACTTTCAAGCATAAGGTTCGTTCCCATATACTTCAGTAGGTTATTTGAAATGGTCAATCCAAGTCCTGTTCCCCCATATTTTTTGCTTACAGAACTGTCTTCTTGCGTAAAAGCATCAAAAATGCGTTTTTGTCTTTCCTTTGGAATCCCAATACCTGTATCCCTTACAGAAAAACGTAATGTCATTTTTTCATCGTTTTGCTTTAATCTGCTTACGGCAAATTCTATTTCTCCCACTTCGGTAAATTTTACTGCATTACCCAGTAGGTTTATCAACACTTGTTTTATACGGGCTTCATCAATCCAAACCGTATTTGGAAGCCCTTGTTCTATGTTAAGCAGTAATTCCAGTCCCTTACTTTGCGCCTGATACAGTATAATGTTAACTACATGGTTTGCCAAATCGTAAACATTGTATCGATCAATAAACAACTCTAGTTTGCCTGACTCAATTTTAGAAAAGTCTAAAATATCGTTTATAATACTTAATAAGCTGTTTCCAGAATCGCTAATGTAATTAAGATACTGCACCTGCATATCTGTTAAAGGCGTTTTAAGCAGCAGATCAGAAAAACCAATTACACCATTTAACGGTGTACGTATTTCATGACTCATATTGGCAAGAAATTCAGACTTTGCCTTACTTGCTAAATCTGCTAATGTTTTTGCTTCTTTTAATTCTTGATTTATTTTTACGGAATTTGTTATATTCTGGGTTGATATCACTACTCCACCAACCGTACCGTTAGATAAATGCCAAGGAATCACCTCCCAGTTAAAATGCTGTGGCGTGCTTTCACCCGGTATTTCAAACTTCTGATTTTCATTTTTGTACGCCTGTCCTTGAAGAGCTTTAGTGTATATAGCCCTTCTTTCGTCGGGAATATTCGGATTTACTTCATATAAATTCTGTCCGATGATATCCGAACAATTGTCATGAAATTCCTGCAACCATCTTTTACTTACCGATATATAATTTAAGTTATTGTCTAGCATTGCTACTGCAGCCGGCACGTAATTTACAAAATACCGTAACATGGCTTCTTTCTTCTCAAGTTCAAGATATGTACACTTCGACTGATCGATATCCTGAATAATTCCAAACACCCGCACACATACACCGTCTTCAAATTCAGGAATCCCTTTCACACGAACCCATATCAATGAACCGTCGTCCCTTCTTAGCCTTAGCTCTTCATCGTAAGGAAGTCCTTTTTCTACCGCACGCAAAAACAACTGCTCTATTCTTGGTTTGCTTTTTTCTTCATAGAATGCGATTGCACTATCTAAATCTGGGGTATACTGCTCCGGAACCCTGTGAATTTTTTTTGTAGAATCAGACCAGAATATCTTATTCGTTTTCAGGTTCACTTCCCACCCTCCTACACTCGCTACTTTATTTGTTTGTTCTAAAATTTTCTGGGTATAAATCAAATCCCTTTCCAATTGTATCCGCTCGGTCATGTTCAGTGCTGTACTTACCACATACTGTTTACCGTTCTCATCGGTTTCCAGCATATTGTTGTACATCCAGTAAATATCTTTTCCGGTCTTTGTACGTAGAATCATTGTTCCGGTATCTTCACCCTTTTCTATGATACGCTGCATATAATCATTTAAATTTTGCAGGTGTTGCGGCGGTACCAGTTGCTGTAATGACAAATTGCCGACATCTTCCGGTGAAAAGTCAAGTATTTCTCGCCCTTTTTCGTTCACGGCAAGAATCTTTCCATCTAGATCGTGCATACTCATAAGTCCTATCGCATTTTCAAAGAAATTTCTAAAACGGCGTTCCGAACTTTCTAGTTTTCTGTGTTCTTCAATATCATGAGTAATATTTCGGCCAAAACATATTATTTCGGTATTTTGTCTGTTAGGTTTAAAGTACCATTCTATAAACAACTCTTCCTGATTATCGAGTGTTGTTATTGTTGTGGTAGTAAATCCTCCAGAATTATAAGATAACGCGTCTAATTTTTGTTGCAAATCTTTACTGTTTCCCAATACATCTGATAACTTCAAATAAACCAGTTCACTTTTACTCTTATGAAACAGAGCTTCAAATGCTGGATTTACATCTTTAAATACCTGATCATTTTTTAAGACACAAATAAGATTATTGGTAACATTAAAAATTTCTGAAAAATATTCAGCCTGAATATTCTCTCTTCTGCGAAGCAGTGTTTTAGTTACTGCCTTGCCCAGATTTTTTAAAGATACAATCTGTTTATCCGAAAGTGATTTAGGGACAAAATCTACAACACATATTGTTGCCAGTACCAACCCGTTTTCATCAACTAAAGGAACACCAGCATAAAACCTGATATTTCCATCGATTATCATTCTTTTGGATGATGTTCTTTCGTCAAGGAAGGTATCTTCAATAATAAGAACATCTCGACTCATGATAGTATACTGACAAACTGTTTCACGACGCGGAACAAAATCTACATCCATTCCAACACAGCTTTGTATACGCTGATGATCTGCCTCCATTACTCCAATGATCGCCACAGGGCAATCGGTAATCAAACATGCTGCTTCTGCAAAAATATCCAATTCAGGATCTTTTTTTAAATCCAATAATTCGTGGAGCTTTAAACTTTCAAGCCTTTGGTTTTCATTAGGCGGCATAGGGTATGTAGTCATATTACTTACTATTAATGTATCCCATAAAAGAGGGATATCTCCTGTAAAGTTATATTATTTTTTTTAAGACCTTAGAAATCTAAAAAAAATATTACATTCCGTAGCAGTTTAATCTTTTAGTATTAAATGAATGCTCAATGAGGGTTAAAAGACCCACAAAAAGAAATTCATCTTAGTGATTAAGGTAAATTCCTTTTCTGTACAGCCACATTATTTTAAACCTACTCTTTATTATTAGGCTTAGATTATTTCTTTGTCAATACAAGCCCTTTATCATATTCCAAATTTGCAGGATCTTTAAACACCATTTTTCCGTTTATTTGCTCAACATCGCCATAACCTTCAACCGCAGATGTTTCAGTTAGTTTAAATGCAACCTGTCTTTCAGACAAAACTCCTTCCGAAGAAAACGTATAATCTGCCAGCAGAATTCCATCTTTAATTTCGCCAATAAAAGTACCCGAATTTCGGTCTTTTTCTTTTAAGGCGTACATCAGGTTTCCGCTTGCCTTATTGCCATCAACCGTAAGCTGCAACGTTACAGTAGTACCATTTTCCTGGTAATTATACATTCCCGAAAAATCGGTTTGGCTTGAATTAGTAATTGTAGATGTAACCGTATCGTTACTTTCAATCTTTTCTGTTTTTTTGGTACATGCACTTAACAGCATAATCGCACCAAAACAATATAGGATCTTTTTCATAGGATTCTTTTTCAATTAAATTACTTTTTCAGTTTTTCACTGAATGCTTTTCTAAATTTATCAACTTTTGGTTTAACCACCAAACGACAATACGCCTGATCGGGATTGTTTTCGTAATAATTCTGATGGTAATCTTCTGCCTTATAAAACTTTTTAAACGGAGCCACTTGCGTAACAACCGGTTTATCATAAGCCTTTTCTTTATTAAGCTGATCTATGTAAAATTCGGTGAGTTGTTTTTGTTCGGGATTATGATAGAAAACCGCAGATCTGTACTGCGTTCCAACATCATTCCCTTGTCGGTTCAATTGTGTAGGATCATGTGTTACAAAAAAAGCTTCCAACAGTTCTTTATACGAAATTACAGCAGGATCAAACACAATATCACAGGCTTCGGCATGATTGGTGTTTCCGTTAGAAACCTCTTCATATATTGGATTTTCGGTTGTTCCGCCGGTGTAACCCGATGTCACGGAAACAACTCCTTCTAACTGCTTAAACTGTTCTTCCACGCACCAAAAACAACCGGCTGCAAATGTAGCGGTTTCTGTTTTGCCTGATGAAACTAATTGTTTTTCGGCAACAGTTTTATCTGTTGATTTTTCTTTAGTGTTATATTTAGATGTGCTTTGTCCACACGATGAAAACGGCAGTGCAAAACAACACAAAAAGAAGAGGTTAACCACATTCAGCATTTTAATACTTTTCATACATACAGCTTTTAAGGATTGATAGCTATTGTAAAGTTCGTAAAATGATGACGGATTTGTTATAAATAAATGCTAAATTACCAATTGCAGGTTTTTGATTTTAATTGAATATCTTTATATAAAAAAGCATGAAAAAATCGTTTTTTAAAATGCTGAACAGTATCAATAAAAAAATACTGCCCAGCTATATAGATAAAGATCCTGCCAAATTAAGCAAGGTTCAGCAAGCCGTTCTGGCTTTTCGCTATTGGGTTTTGGTGCAATCTAAAGAGTAGATTACTGTAATTCTGTTACGGTAATATACGTTACACCTTCGGTATCAACCCAGGTAGATCCTGAAACGGTAATGGTTTCGCCTTCTTCGTAACGCTTATATTTATATTCACTACCCGATTTTTGCAGATTGATTCTGCTTATGGTAGCGTTGTACATTTTTTTGTCGGCAGCCTGTAACACCGCTGTGTAACCGTCTTTTCCGTTAGTTATGGCAGTTATCTTGCCTGTAACTGTTACGTTTTCCTGATTTTGTTCGGTTGTTTCCACCTTGTTTTTTTTACACACACAACCTGTAGTAACCAATGTTGTAACGGTAAAAAGTGCTAAAACTAAATTTTTCATAGTAATTATTTATTTATTGAATATTCTAAATGCAGTAACGGATAGGGTTTTCCCATACCGTCGGTTTCGGAGTAACCTTTTTGTTGATATCCTTGTTTTAAATAAAAGTCGACCGCCTGCGGATTTTGTTCGTTAACATCAACCTTATAAATCTGCAATGTGTTAATAATATAATCAACTGCAATTTTTCCAAAGCCCTTGCCCCTACTTTCGGCATCAACAAACAGCATTTCCAGATTATCATCAGAAACTGAAAAGAAAGCTGGAATAATCCCATTATCTTCCATCACAAAAACATTCAATTGCGGCAGAAATTCATTTGGAATCAAATTTTTAAACAGTTCAAAATCTTCTTTCTTCAGAAAATCATGTGTTGCTTTAACCGAACTTTCCCAAATTTCCATAATTCGAGGATAATCTTTTGTATCGGCTTTTCTAATTTTCATACTATTAAAATCAACCCTCAAAAATATAAAATATACGTAACCAATTCCCATAATAATTTCGTAAATTCATATTGATTATTTCGAATGTGATTTTTATGTTCGATCTAAATAA
>JAVXSC010000039.1:0-17215 GCA_036643355.1 Myroides sp. | reverse complement strand
GCTTACAGCATTGTTATTATTTACCCAGCGTTACACGGCATTGGCAGCACTGCTATTCTTCGGCATCTGTTCCAATATTCTTGTTTTTACGTTAAGCGTTGGTTTAAATGACAAATCACTCATTATGATCTTTATGGTTGCCGCAGCACTTTTGCTGATAGGGTGGGACTGGTACCGGATAAAACCTTTATTTAATACATCAAAAAATATTCATACTTACTCTAATATCGAAACCGCTCCTGTTTCATTACAGATAATTGGTCTTGTAGCTTACGTGCTTGTAACGGTCTTCTTTTTGCTTTTTGATACATATTATTAGCATTCAATCAATTTAGTATTAAAAAAAGTTGAATCTAAATTACACTGTCCCCGGAAAGTAAATAGATACGATGCAGTATGAATTACTGTATAAAGCTATTTCGTTTTTGATTAAAAACTGAATAGAGATTAAACTAGCGGTATGAGCTTTTAGTCAGCCTGTCCCGATTCTCGGGAAGTGTCGAACCACTGCATGGCTTGTCTGGTTTTAGCGGAAGGGAGAGCGGATCGTTGTGTGAAACACCGTTTCGATCAAATCGAAGATTCACGATTTCATTAATGTATAAATAGCAATTGATCGTATATAGCCTCAAAAGTGAATTTCGACCGATTACAAGATCGCCGCAATAAAAGCGTTTTTGGTACTTTTTCGGGCATGAAACCTAAAAGATTCATGTTTCCATTAAGAGGACATAAAAGTATAGAGAAACTGAATGTTTCAACCATGAAGAAAGGAAAATGAATAGATATATAGTACTGACACGTGAATAAAACAACAAAGAAGTAACCCAAAGCTCCTTTTGGGCTTTGTGGAGTAACCCATTTAAGCTTTGGGTTTATTAAATTTTCAGTCAAAAACAAATTGAGTAATAAAGAGGATCCAGCGACATTAGATTTTCGACGAGTGTCAAAAATGTTGAAATCGCAGATTCACGGCTTCCAAACTATCAAATAAAAGATTGGACGTAAATTTCCGTGAAAAGAAATGCTGTTTGAGAACTTGTTCGAGTTTGTTTCTTTTAGGAAATGAAACATATTTTGACCGGTGAAAAGCTGAAGTCTTGAAATCAAGAGCAGCCCAATTTGCAGTTTCAGTCTAGATGACTTTTCTCGAAGATTCACGAACACTAAAACAAAATAGTATCAGTGAGTAATTTTTGGTTCGTTTTGCATCAAGGCAAAATGAACGGAAGAAGTTAAGAATCGAGGCGCCATTATCATTAAATCGAGTGTTGACAAGTTGCAGTAAGCGCAAAATCATAAGAGAGCAAAGCGAAATCTAAGATTCATGAATACATTACTATAAATAGAAAAGAATGAATATTTTTTTATGATTTAGCTTACAAAACGTAGTCGACCGTTTTAATGATACGGCAAGATAAAAGAAATAAGATTTTTGCTTCTTTTGATCTATCAAACCGTAAGATTCACGGCTTCCAAGCTGTAAAATAATTCTAGGACGTAAAAGAAGAGAGAAACCGAAATATTTATATTCCGAATACAGGATCTAGTGTAGTAGGCCAAAAACAAGAAGCCTGTCCTGATTGCCATCGATATTAAAGCACCATTCCCCAAAAAAATATAACTTTACATGTTTGTAAAATAGATATATGAAGGCTGCAGAAATATTGGATAAATTATCCGCAACAAAAAAAAATAAAATTGCACAACTGAACGTACGTGAAGTAGAACAGCAGACAGACGGAAGTTACATCGCATTTGTTGATGATGGTACTGAAAGTTTCGATGTCTCCCTCACATTAAAAAGCACAGAAGTAACATGTCACAGTTGCGATTGCGGTATAGCAGAAACTTTCTGCATACATAAAACAGCATTGCTTTTAAATATTACAGACAGCATAAAAGGAAAAATACCAGGTAAGAAGGTACGCACAAAGAAAGCGGCAAAGCAAAGTGCGGCACAACAGATCCTTCAAGATCTTACCCTTCCTCAAATAACCACTTGGCTTCACGATTACTTCAGTAAAAATAAAGAGGCAGAAATGATGTTTCTGTTGGAATTCTCGGCTAAAACGATAAATTTCGAAATAAAAGAAATAGAAGAGATTATTCAAAAGGCGTTCACTTCCGTAATGGCGAAACGTAAAAAAATAGAATTAAACGAACTAAAAAAAATCATTCAGTACCTTGAACAGTCTCTGGAGCCTGTTTTTCAGTATATGCAGTCGCTAATTGCACAGGAAAAAGCCTTCCGTTTTTTAGAAGAGATCATTGCAAACCTTAACAACAAATATTATAAATACCGGGTACCGGGTACAAGACTGCAGAAATACCAGCTTGCAATTATTGAAAAATATGCGCTGATGTTGAACAATTTGCAAGACAGTTCCTTATGGAAGGCACAGTCCGATTATTTAGTCGGCCGGTTTTTTGAAGTTGATTTTGGAAAAGGGGTAATAGTAAACACTGTTGCCAGCATATATGCTAACGCACATAAAGAACAGAAAGACGATCTTTCATCATCGATAGCCCGAAATTTAAACGAGTTTTTAAACGAAGGTTTCAAACTGCCCTTGGAAGCAGAACAGGTATTGTTACAGATCCTTGTGGCTAACGGAGATCTAAAAAACTGTCATGCCTATTTTTCCATTTATCCTTACGAAAACGAATTCAACATTATGCTGTTGGAGGCTCTTAAAGACATTGATCCTGATAGGGCACTACACTATTGCTATCAGGCAGTAGCACTGAATACCAAAGCAGAATACAATGTTCCGTACCTGAAAATTATTAATTATATCATGGAAGTGAACAATATAACCAGAAAATAATTGAAGCAGCTAAAGCACCAATTGTTTAGTACGGAACAGAGGGATGCTGTTCTAATGTTCGTAAAAGAGCGGTTTTTTTCTGCTGATTTAGAGTCTGTTTTAACAATTTTGGGAATAAGGTTTATTATTGTTACCCTGACGATTTAAGGATCAAATTTTTTCAGGCATTCGAATAAATGAATAGTTAAAGACCAGTAAAAAAATTCTACAATTTGTATACTAATTCTATACGATTTAGGTATATTACTTAACCATTATGCCTTAAGCACACTTTTTTCGTTTGCAGATTTAGTTCTTAATAAAAATTTAATTTTAATCATGTAATGACTTGTTTTTTAGTTAAATAACTGAATGCTTGTAGAAATTTATTCTGGTAATAGTGTCTTAATTCTATAGTTTTATATGATCATTAGTCGTATCAAGTGTAATTAAAAAAGAAGACTGCTTTTATTGGCACAATTTTTCATACTTTTTAATTAAAAGAAAAGCCATGGAAATCGAAAAAATACAAGTTGTAAATGCCTCTCATATTTGGGGCGCAGAAACACAGAAATTAATCCAGATGAAATTGAATATCGGTGATCTGAAATTAAAATCTACAAATGAAATCGAAGGGTTTTCACACCGCATTAAAACACTCATTCCAAGCCTTTATTCTCGCAAATGTCAGCAGGGTGTCACGGGCGGATTTTTCAGAACACTAGATAATGGTATTACTATACCAGAGGTAGTTGCACATATCGCTGCAGAACTGCGGACTCTTGCAGATAATGAAACGGACTTTAGCACTGCAGTAATATCAGAAAATGAAGAAATATATAATATTGTAGTATCATACATACATGAAGATGCAGGTATGTTTGCGGCAATGGTGGCTGTTGAAATTGTAGAAGCACTGCTTAAAGGCACACCGTATTTTATCAGATACGATATTGAACGTCTAAAAGAAATAAATAAAGAAAGTAGGCTTGCGTCAATTACTTCAAAAAACAAACAGCAGTATTTCAGGTTAAATCATCACGAAACTGTTAAGGTGGGTTATGTTATTAATCATCACAGCAAGCAGATGAACCAGTCATTGCAGCAAGCCAGATAGTTTTGCAAAAGTTAGCTGTGTTGTATTAATTTTTTGAGCATTTGTAAGAAGTTAAAAAATAAGCACTTTGGCAATCAGTAATTATTAATCTTGTAAATAAAAATCCAATGACTAAAGTTCTTAGATGGAAAGAATTTCCTCTATGCCAGCCAGCGCAGTCAGGGTGGTATATGATCAATTGTAAAGTTAATAATATGTACATAACCGTAATGTCATTTTTTGACACTGCAACGGCTTCATGGTACGAAGGAACTTCTAAAGAAAGAAATTTTGTAGGGGTCGCGGCATTCAATCCTAAACAGATTAGTGGCTAGCTGTTGAAAGCAGCATTGCTTGTGAAATTCATGACAAAACTATATGCTTTGGCTTTCCAAATAATGATTAAAACAAACATTAAACCTTAAAAAGTAGAAATTATGAGACATTTGATAAAATTTGGAGCAGTATTGGCTGGAGCTGCAGCAGGCGCAACAGTCGGAGTTTTACTTGCACCTGGAAAAGGAACAAAAACACGCCATAAGATTTTAGATAATTTAAAGGCAGGCATTGGAGCTGTGAACGCTTCAAAGAGCACTTTTAGCAATATGCTGTTGGATTTTGTATCGGAAAAAGAAAACAATTTCGATAAAAAACTTAAAACGATTACCGATCGTGCTTCAAATCAAAAGGAAGAGGTGATCGCAACATTGGAGCGTAAATTATCTGAATTAAAAAAAGACGCAGATCATGTGAAACCGAATACAAAAGCAGATATAAAAGATGATATTGTCTACAAAGCGGCATACGAAACTAAAACAGATATTTAGATATACAGTAGACAGCATGGCAAATGAGATCAAAAAAAGATAAAACTTGAATTTTAAAGGAATAAAAATGCTAATGATCTCTTAAGAATTTTGCTTATCCGTAATGAACCGAGTAACTTTAATATATAATTTTAAAAAATGTAATGCTATGGACAGATTAGAATTAGAAGGAAAATGGAATCGTGTAAAAGGAGCCGTTAAACAAAAGTACGGTGAATGGTTTGACGACGATAAAGCTTTCGCAGAAGGAAAATTTGATGAAATTTTAGGTAAGATGCAGGAAAAATCAGGTAGAACGCGTGAAGATATCGAGCGTGAAATCAGAGATTGGGACGAGCGCAGTATCTAATTTATCGGTAAATTTTATCAACGCAGTTTATATAAACCACCTCAGTCGGGGTGGTTTTGCTTTTAATAAATCTTGAAGGCAGGTTGGTAACACGAAAAAATTTAAATCTAAAAATTAAATAAAAAAATCCAATCAAAAACAAATTAAGTACCAAACAGGATCCTGCGCCATTAGGTCAAAAATGATAAGCATGTCCCGTTTACAGCAGGCATTCAACTAACGAAACCGCAAAGTTCATGGCTTCCAAGCTGTAGAAATATTAAGATGACATAAAAGTACAGAGAAACCGAATGTCTCAACCATGAGGTAAGGAGAATGAATAGCTATGTAGTACTAACCACGAATAAACCAACAAAGAAGTAACCCAAATCCCTTTTTGGCTTTGTAGAGTAGCCCCATTTAAGCTTTGGGTTCATTAAATTCTCAATCAAAATCAAATTAAATATTAACCAGAATCAAAAACCGACATTATAAAAAAGCCGTTAAGCGATGAATGTTTTTGCACGTTAAGAACAAAATGCTGTTTGAGAGCTTGCTCGAAATCGAAGATTCATGAATACATTACAATTAAATAATAAGGAATGAATAGTTTATTTTGTTTAGTGTAAAAATTTGAAGAGTAGGTTTTTTTATGGAGTCTTGACCTTTTTGGTTCGTTTTTGTGTCAAGACAAATCGAAGATTCACAGCTTCCAATACGTAAAATAATTCGTTGATGTAAAAATGAACAATAGAAATTAAGAAGCGAAATGTCTAATTGTAAATACGAATTGTAAAATAAAAACAAATCAAAAAACATAGAGCCAAATCCTTTTTTTGGACTATGTAGAGTAGCCCCATTTAAACTTTGTGTTCATTAAATTCTCAATTAAAATCAAATTGAATATTAACCAGAATCAAAAATCGACATTATAAAAAAGCCGTAAACCGACGAATTTTTTTACAAGTTTAAAAAAAATGCTTATTACGGGTTGTAAACACCATTAAAAAGAATAACCCTCCATCCATCAGGATCTTCATACGTTTCACTTTTATCTTTCCAATACGGATTTTCAGGTTCAACAGGTAGAATCCCCATTTTTTTTATCCTTTCGTTGGCTGTTTTATAAGCTTCTGTATCGCTGTAGTAAAAAACCATAAGATGCTCTTTTGTAGGTTTGGGTAATTCGGTATAATGTTCGTACTGTGTAAACTCCAGATGATGCGTTTTATCTGGCATTGCCAGCATAATACCGTCGTATCCTGCATGCCCTTCAAATGATCCCAATACTTCTAAACCGAGGACTTCTGTATAGAAATTCTTAATTTGTTCCAGATTGTTGGTTGGTCTTGCAGTTCTAAACTGTACTGCCTGAAGTTTTTTTCCATCTGTTGCTTCTTCAGTAATTGCACTGCTTTTACAGGAAAGTAGGGAAGCGCCTGCAAATAATGTTGCTATTGCCCCAGTTAATTTTTTTATCATGGTAAGCTGCTTTAAAATTAAGTAGCAAAGTTTCATAATAAAGTAATTTTAGGCAATTGCAAAAACGCGGTTTGTATTGTCAGTTTTACGGTTTCGTCCGAAATTCGACTGGAGACACTCCTTTTAATCCTTTGAAAAAGCGTGAAAAAGAAGCTGCAGATGAAAATCCCAATTGGTACGAAATACTTTTTATACTCAGGGTAGAATAATTAAGCAGTTGTTCCGCTTCTAAAATAATCCTGTTCTGAATAAGCGAAAGTGCCGCTGTTCCCGTATGATTCTTTACGCATTCACTCAGATATTTTGCAGACAGGTTCATTAAACCGGCATATTCTTTTACCGTTTTTAGGGTACTGAAATGTTCGTCTGTTAACTTGCGAAATTGGTATAAGATCTGATACTGCCTGTTTATAAGCTTGTCGGAATTTATCAGACATAGTTCGCATACTCGGTTGTAATCGTAAAGGATCTGTAAAATATACAATCTGCTGACTTCGGTACAGAAGGGCGACTGTTGATCGTTTTCTTCTTTTATTTTAGTGATCTTATAAAGGGTATCGCTAAAATCTGCGGTATTCAGATCAAAAATAGGCGCATATTCAGGACTTATGTACAGCAGTTCGTCCATCATTTCAGTTTTTACAAAACCCTTTTTCAGAAAATCCGGTTTGAACAACAACAGAAACGCTTTAAAATCTTTTGAAATATCGCTGATTGAAAAAGAAGCGTGTGCAGGAATGACAGATAGGGAATGAGAAGAGGTTAGAAACCTGTGATGACCTACTGAAGTTGTGCAACTACCGGCAGTACAAAGTAATACGGTCTGAAAATTTAAGGTTACTGTATCAAATGACAGCATTTTATGGTCAGTAGTAAGCACACAGAAATCTTTTTCCGAAGGATCTTTGGGCTTTTCAGCTATCATTTTAAGAAAATCTTCGATTTCTAAAGATTTCACGGTCATCGTATTTAGATTTTTAGTGTGAATTGCAAAATTACAAAACCTTTTTAAATGTAATCGATTTGATACTATTTGATATAAAAAGTCCCCGAATTAGGGACTTTTAGTTTTTAACAATATAAAATAGTAAAGCAGGCATTCGTATCATATAGCCGGAAATATCTTTTTCCTGTGGGTGATTCCCCAGTCTTTAAGTGCACAGATAATAGGTGTTAAACTGTCTGCATAAGGTTCAAGCTGGTACGAAATCTTTATCGGATAATCATCAATGACAATTCTTTTGATCAGTTGGTGCTGTTCCAGATCTTTAAGTTCCTTTGCCAGCACTTTTGGACTGATACCCGGAATACTTTCCTGAATATCGGTAAAACGATCATTGCCGGCACCGACTGAAATAATAATCGGAATTTTCCATTTACCATTGATAACGTCTAAAGTATCTCTTACGGGTAGTATGGTTTCCATGCAGTCACAATGGACTTTTTTTTGTGCCATTTATTTAGATTAAAGATTGTTAGGATAGTTTATCTCGTTCATTACTTCAGCAAATAGCTTCGCAGATTTTAGTCTGGCTTTTATGTCATAAATGGTCGATACCATAATCAGTTCGTCTGCCTGGGTGTCTTCCAAAAAGGCTTTTGTCTGTTGTTTTACTGTTTCTTTTGTACCCACAAAAGAATACTTAAGCATTTGATTTAAACTTGGATGCTGAAAGATATCTTTAAGATCTTCGGTCATTTCAATTGGTGCATGCAGAGGTTGTGAAGTTCCGGTTAAGATACCAAAAAACATTCTGATCAGTGAGGTGAATAATTTTTGCGCTTCTTCATCGGTATCGGCAACAATAACGTTCACTCCTGCAATGGTGTAAGGTTTCTCTAATACTTCGGAAGGTTTAAATTCTTCGTGATATATTTTCAGTGCATGCATCAGATGATTGGTAGCAAAGTGGCTTGCAAATGCGTACGGAAGTCCTTTCTGTGCTGCCAGATGCGCGCTGTCTGTGCTGGAGCCCAAAATATAAATCGGAACATCAACACCTTCAGCGATCGGTGCCCGTACTTTTCCTTTGTTGTTTACTACCGAAAAATAATGCTCGATCTTCTCTATTTCTGCAGGAAATGAATGTGCCGCCTTCATAAAGTCAGATCTTATGGCTTCTGCAGTAAGCATATCTGTTCCCGGCGCTCTTCCCAAGCCTAAATCAATTCGGTTTGGATATAAGTGGGCAAGGGTTCCAAATTGTTCTGCTATAATTAGAGGCGAGTGATTCGGAAGCATTATTCCTCCGGATCCCACTCTTATCGTTTTGGTGTTTTCAGCTACATAACCAATCAGTATGGAAGTGGCGCTACTGCCAACCGAAGCCGAATTGTGATGTTCTGCGAACCAGTATCTTTTGTAATCATGGGCTTCTGCTACTTTCGCCAGTTCTAGTGAATTATGAAGGGTCTCTCGGAATGTGCTGCCTTCAGAAACGATGGCAAGTTCTAAAATGGAGTATGCTGTATGTTTGTTCATTTTTTTAAAATTTATGTATAGAATCAGGAAAGTCTGTTTCATTACAAAATTACTTTAAAATGACTAACTAAAAGATAGTAGTTACCTGAAGGAAAGTGCAATTAACTTATTGTTTGGAATAATTTATGAATATAGTTTAAAAGAATGAATGACTTTTGCGGTAACCAATAAAAAGATTGGTTGTAAACAGAATTTGTTTCAACATATATAACTTAAATACAGTTCGGACAAATTCCCGAAACAGTAAAGTTTACATTGTGTACTTTATATCGTTCGGGTAATTTGAACGACGGTTCAACATCTTCAATACACGTTACAGCGCTACATTGTTCACAATTAAAATGAATGTGGTTGTGATGATGCTTAACTGTTGAACAATCATGACAGGCTGCATATTTAACCACACCATCAATTGTCACTATTTTATGAATAAAATCTTCTTCTATCAGTCGGTCTAATACCCTGTAAATTGTAACCCTATCGCAAAACCCATCTAAAAGTTCATGAATTTCAGAATGCGATAAGGCGTTTTTTGATTGAGTTAAAAGATCAGATATTTTGGTCTTTGATAATGTATTTCTGCTTTTTTTCATATTTTTTATTGCAACTTAATTGCATTTACAAATATAAAATTTATTTTTGCAACTTAATTGCATTAAGAAAGCTAACTAATAACAAAAAGAGGATTTAAAATCAAAATGGTTACTGTTCTAACAAGGAAATATCCATCTGATGGAAACATCTGAAATACCATGAAAAAAATAAACAGGCGAGAAATATTGAAATTAGGTGGGTTGGCTTTGACGTCGTTTGCATTGCCTTTTCCTTTAACTGCATTTGCAAAATTTGATACTATGGAAAAAGAAAATAAATTTGATGTAATCATCATAGGAGGAAGTTACGCAGGATTATCCGCTGCTATGTCGCTAGGACGTTCCCTGAAAAAAGTACTTATAATTGATAGTGGGAAACCTTGTAATCGCTACACACCACATTCCCATAATTTTATCACGCATGATGGCGCTGTTCCAAAAGAAATTGCATTAAAAGCCAAACAACAGGTTTTAAAATATGATACAGTTCAATTTTGTGAGGATACAGCTTTGGAAGCTAGAAAAATGAATACCGGTTTTGAAATTACTACAAAAACAGGTAAAATAGTTACTGGTAAAAAATTACTTTTTGCTACCGGTGTAAAAGATCTTTTCCCAAATGTAAAAAATTTTGAAGAATGTTGGGGAAAGTCTGTTATTCATTGTCCGTACTGCCATGGATATGAATTTAAAGGAAAGAAAACCGCTATCCTATCAAATGGAGAAAGAGCTTTCCATGTAGCTGCTTTAGTTAGAAATCTAACGGAAGAAATTACAATTCTTACCAATGGTATACCTGATTTTAAAGAAGAACAGCTTGTAAGGTTGAAGAAGAATAAAATTCAGATTATTGATAAAGAACTGGTTGAAGTAGTGCATGAAAACGGATCGGTTAATGCATTGATTTTTAGCGATGGATCAAAAGAATTTTTCGACACAGTCTATGCGTCAATTCCTTTTGAACAACATTCGGATATTCCTGATTCTTTAGGCTGTGAATTCACTGAAACAAAGCACATCAAAGTAGATATGTTTCAAAAAACTACTGTTTCGGGCGTTTTTGCCTGCGGAGATAATTCAAGTCCCATGCGTTCGGTATCTTATGCGGTTGCAACAGGCGGAATTGCAGGATCGATGATTAATAATGAGCTAACAATGGAAGGGTTTTAGATATAGAATTCTTGATAATGAGATTAGTAAACTTCGGATATATAGTAGGATTTCCAAAAAATCAACTGAATCAATAATGATTTTGATAAAAGCTCTATTGGAAATGCCCCAAAAAAGTGTCTACTTTTTTGGGGCATTTTTATGAATAAAAAACAGAAATATAATTTCTTTTAATCCAAATTTTCAATCACAATTGCTGTAGCACCACCTCCGCCATTGCAGATGGCCGCCACACCGTACTTTCCTCTTTCTTGTCGTAAAACCGAAACTAAAGTGCAGATGATTCTTGCTCCGGAAGCACCCAACGGATGTCCTAAAGCCACAGCACCACCATACACATTAACTTTAGCAGGATCCAGTCCTAATATTTTCTGATTGGCAAGTGCTACTGCAGCATAAGCTTCGTTTATTTCAAAAAAATCGATGGCTTCCAATGCAAGGTTCGCTCTTCGTAAAGCTTTCGGTATAGCTACAGACGGTGCAATGGTAAACCATTCAGGTGCCAGCGCGGCATCGGCATATCCTATAATTCTTGCAAGAGGTTTCAAGTTGTATTTTTCAACCGCATCTGCAGATGCAAGTAGTAGTGCGGCTGCACCATCGTTAAGATTGCTGGCATTTGCTGCCGTAATGGTTCCGTCTTCTACAAAACTTGGTTTCAGCTTTGAAACTTTTTCAGGAATTATTTTATAGATATCTTCATCGTCGGTTACAACAACTTCGTTCTGTTTAATTCGTAGTTTAAACGGAATAACTTCTTCTTTAAATTTGCCTTGCGTGGTAGCATTGGTTGCCTTTGCGTAAGACTGTAACGCATACTCATCTTGCTGTTCTCTGCTGATATGATATTTTTCTGCACATAGTTCTGCTGCGTTCCCCATGTGTGAGTGGTTGTATACATCTGTAAGTCCGTCTTTTAAAAGACCGTCGGTCAAAGTCTCGTGTCCCAGTTTGTTAACTTTCCTTTTATTGGTGTAATGTGGCACGTTGCTCATACTTTCCATTCCGCCGGTAATCACAAGGTGTTCCAGTCCCAGTTCAATTTGTTGTGCGCCAATTACAGTAGCCTTCATGCCGGCTGCACATACTTTATTTATGGTGGTACAATCGGTCTCGTCAGATATACCTGCAAATTTTGAAGCCTGACGAGCGGGTGACTGACCCAGATTTGCAGAAAGAACATTCCCCATATAAACAGCATCGATATTTTTGGGATCGATACTTGTAGCATCAATTGTTGCTTTAATTGCGGCAGCTCCCAATTCTGTTGCCGAAACTTCGGCAAAGTTGCCTAAAAAACCGCCTGTTGGTGTACGCTTGGCGGCTACTATAAATACTTCTTTCATTTTAAATTTATTTATATTTCACGAAAAATAAGGGTGGAATTATGTCCTCCAAATCCGAACGCATTGCTCATGGCGGTCTTTATATTTTTATGCATTGGCTCTTTGGTTACGATCTGTATGCCATGAGGAATCTCACTGTCAGGGTTTTCAACATTGATGGTTGGTGGAATAATGTTATCGTTTATCGATTTAATGGCAAGAATTGCTTCAATAGCCCCGGCAGCTCCCAGTAAATGCCCGGTCATTGATTTAGACGAACTAACCCATAAATTATCTGCTCCACTGAAGGTTTTGTTTACCGCATTAAGTTCTGCAATATCTCCAATAGGAGTAGATGTTGCGTGTAAGTTCAAATAATCAAGTTCGTTCGGATTAAGTTTCGCTTCTTCCAACGCAAGTTGCATCGCTTTGGCTGCTCCCAATCCTTCGGGATGCGGGGAAGTCATGTGGTACGCATCTGCTGTCATTGATGCGCCTACAAGTTCGGCATAAATTTTTGCACCTCTTTTTTTGGCATGTTCGTATTCTTCCAATACAAGGGCGCCTGCACCTTCGCCCATTACAAAACCGTCGCGGTCTTTATCAAAAGGTCGGCTGGCAGTAAGTGGATCAGCATTTCGTACAGACATGGCTTTCATGGCAGAAAATCCGCCTATCGAAGCTGCAGTTATAGGTGCTTCAGATCCGCCCGTTACAAAAACTTTAGCTTTTCCCAAACGGATATAGTTGAATGCATCCATCATCGCCGTGTTTGCAGTAGCGCATGCCGATACGGTAGTGTAGTTGATTCCCTGCAATCCGAATTTCATCGAGATCATTCCAGAAGCCATGTTTACAATGAGTCGTGGTACAAAAAACGGACTGAATCGCGGTACATAATTTCCGGTTACATAATTTTCTACTTCTTGTTCAAAGGTTTCCATACCGCCCTGACCAACACCCCAGATAACACCTATATCAAACGGATCCATCTGGGAAATATTCAGCCCGGAATCTTCTAATGCCTGCGAAGCGCTGTAAAGGGCATATTGCGTAAACAGATCGCTTCGTTTTATTTCGTTACGGTCAAGATAAGTGTCAGGTTTGAAATCTTTAACTTCACAGGCGATCTGCGTTCGAAATTTAGATGCATTAAAACGGGTAATGATTCCCGCACTGCTTTTTCCGCTTACGGCATTTTTCCAGAAATCAGCTATATTGTTTCCAAGTGGGTTTATTGTTCCCATACCGGTTATTACAACTCTTTTCATTATTCAATTTTTGTTTGTGTTTTGAATAGATTCGATATTCCTTTGGCAAGCATTCTGCTTTTGTCACTGTTCCAAATTTCGCATTCTACATTTAAAAACTGCCTGCCTTTTTTTATGATATGTGTGTTGGCGATTATTTTTTCGTCTGCTTTTGCCGAAGAAAAATAATCTACTCCAAGATTGATTGTGGTGTAGAAATCGGGTTCGTTTAATGAAAATACGGTAGCACCGATGATATCGTCGATAATTGCTGCGGTCACACCACCATGTAGATTTCCTGCCGGATTTAGCCATTCGCCTCTTACAGTATATTCAAATTCCAACGCTCCCTGTTCTGCACTTAAAACAATCGGCTTTAACCAGCGCATAAAAGGAGAGGGCGATGCTGTAAATTCATTTCCTATAAAGGATTTTATTTTATCTAATGCGTCCATTTTCTCTGATTTAAATTCTATTTATATACCGATTGGTATATTTTTGATTAAAAAAAATTAAATTAATATTTCGCTTGCTATAATCTTCTCAACTCTGTCTAAAGCCAGATACAGGCTGTCAGGTTTGTCTGTAATTTTTGAAAGCAGAATTCCACCTTCAATCATCATGATAAATAAGCGTGAATATTCCATGGTATTTATAGTGGGTTTGAATGTATTTTGTTCTATACCTTCTTCCAGAATTTTCGCAACATTATTTACCCAGTTTTCGACTGTTTTTTTTACGCGGTCTTTCATTAAGGGCATTACATCGTCAGCATCTGTTGCGGCATTCATAACAGGACAGCCTCCGTTTTCAAAAAGCTCTCTCCAGTTTTTTCGGTAAAAGTCTATAAGTGCCGTTAATTTTGACTTGGCATCACTGTGACCCGAGATCCAGTTTTCTTTCTTTTTCCATAATTCACCTGCGTTGTGTTTAAACACAGCAAGTGCTACTTCTTCTTTATTTTCAAAATTTCCGTAAATACTTCCCTTTGTAAGTCCGGTTGCATTCGTTATATCTGACAACGATGTACCTGCAAACCCTTTCTTGTTAAAGATAGTAGCTGTTTTTTCTATAATCAACTGACGTGTTAGGTCTGCTTTTGACATTTTATTGAATTAAATTAGTATCAAATATAGTTAAATATACCATACGGTATATTTTATTTAAGATAATTTTACGATTATAAAATATACATACTCTGTTAAATAATAAAAGCTCCATAAGGAGCTTCTATTATTTCTTTGATTCTTCTAAAGATACCTTACGGAATTCTTTTAAAAGCTTTTCTAGGTTTAATGTCGATTTACGGGCTCTTGTTCCTGCTGCTTTGTTTGCTTTTTCTGATTGTAATTGTGCGTCTTCGTTGAAAGCTGCCATTTCAGCATTGATTTTACCGATTAGTTCTTGCATGATATATTGTTTAAATTTTTATAATGATGCAAAAGTAAGCTTTTTCTATACTTCAAAAAAGCTGTTTATATACGGATATCAATTATTTTAGAATGAAAATTGTGAAATGTAGTCGCTTTTATTGTTTGTTCAGTTTAAACTCTTTCCCAGCCTGCTTCAAAATCATCTGATTTTTCTGCGCATCAAATTCCAATACAATGCCAGCTTTTTCAAATTTAAAGACCGTTTCCGAACTGGCTTCCAAATGAAAGGCTTTTTGTCCGGTTGCCTGCGCTGTCAATTGGTTCTCGTCAATGCCTACGGTAATTTTTATAGGCAACTGTTCACTGCTGTATTTGCCGGTATACTGTTCTAATATTTTAATGGAAACCATAAGGTTTTCAAATGTTGGCAGTTCGAATGGTTTGTCATAATAACTGTTTACCGCGCATAAAAGAATATTTTCGTTTTTTATAAACACCACCGTTTGATATTACGGCGATTGCCAACTTATCGGCAGGAACGTAGGTTACAAAAGAATTGAAACGATCTATTGCGCCGTCATGTCCGTAATTGGTTTTGCCTATGTTGGGAAGCTCGAACATACCGCTGCCGTAACCATCTTTTATGGTTTTCATGATTTCCAGTGATTTTTGGCTGATGATTTTACCGTTAAATAAACCTTCGATAAATATGACAAGATCGGTAGGGTTAGAGACCAGTGCGCCTGCACCGCCAGGAATATTCAAATCTGTTTCAGGTTCTTTGAGCCATGTTTCTTTAAAATCGTAAGAAAACGCTTCATTCTTATTTGGATTTATTTGCCCGCCAACAAAAGTGTTTGTTAAATTCGTAGGCTTGGTTATTTTTTCATTTAGAATTATGGGATATTCTTTTTTGTAAATTGATTCAAGTATATAGCCTAAAATAACGTAGTTGGAATTACTGTACGCCGCTTTGGTATCCGGTTCAAAATCACTATTTCCTCTCTCTATAATTTTAAGTACCTGAGATTTTGTTTGTGGTTGGGTATAATATTCAAAGTACTCGTCATCGTCCGTAAAGTTATGAATACCGCTTCGGTGGTTCAAAAGTTGGTGAATGGTTATTTTGTCCGAGTTTTTTATTTTAGGAAAATAAGCATCTAAAGTGTGTTGAAGTGAAATTTTCTTTTCCTCTACAGCTTTCATGACTAGTGTGGCTGTAAACAGTTTGGAAACTGAGCCAATTCGGTAACGTGTCTGGGTATCTACTTTCTTTACAGCTTCTATATCGGCAAAACCAACAGCATTTGTGTAAATAATTTTTCCGTTTTCGGATAGGGCAATACTGCCCATGTATTTATCCTTTTGCTTTAATATAGTGAATAGGCTGTCCATCTTTCCCTCGCTGAAGTTTTGGGCACATAGTGTTCCTGCAGTTACCAGGGTAATGCATAAAATTAAAGTATGTCTCATTTTGAATTTATCTTTTAAGGAATTTCTTTTTAAATCTTAACAACAAGGTAATTACAACGTAAAAAAGAATAGTAAGCAGTATCATAACCGGAATAAACCAGTTGCCTAACAGTTCTTTTTCATGCGGATTGGAATTTTTTGAAATCCCCAATACCCATGAAGTGGCATTTGTATAAAAAAATCCGGTTTGCTCAGGATTGACGATTTTTGAATAAATCATAAAAATAAATCCACCAAGCAGTACATAAAGAATAAAGAATACAATATAAGAAAATCCGTTACCGAAGTTCAAAATCAAAGCTTTCAGTATTTTTAAGGGATTAAAGGAACTTGCTGCTTCTTCCAGTTTTTTTTCAGCAACCAATTCTTTTAGAAAATGTTCCGGACTGCCAAGCTTTTGCAGAACATTCAGCAAATCTCCTATGTTTGCAAAGTTATAAATTTGAATAAAATAAGATAAAAAAGGATGAGAGTTGACAGTGCATTAAATAACATAGTAATGTATATTCAGCCACAGATATAACCTCATTCTTGTTTTATCTTTTAGAGTCTGAACAGAATGTAAGGAATAATCAACCATAAGATTATATCCAGAATATCCAACCAGGAGACAAGACGAAGGGAGATTTTTTATCTTATAATTTTAGTTTTATTCACAAAAAAAGTTGGAAATGAAAGTTTTAAAGCAAGTATTAGGAGTCGATGTTTCCCAAAAAGAATTAGAAGTGAGTTTAGGCAGGCTAAACGAAGATTTAAGCATTGAGTTGTATTCTCATCGGGTTTTCAAGAACAAAGAAACAGGATTCGAGGCCTTGTATAAATGGCTTGTGAAGAATACTATTGTTGAATTCCCCGTCCGTATCGTGATGGAAGCCACCGGAGTTTATCATCAGAAGTTCGCTTGTTTTATAATAGAAAAAGGCTGTAATATAAGTATTGTTCTTCCCAACAAAATCAGTAATTATATGCGAACTTTGGACACGAAGACCGTAACGGATAAGACTTG
>JAVXSC010000038.1:4607-17327 GCA_036643355.1 Myroides sp. | reverse complement strand
GTCTAACTTTTCAAATATAGCGCGAACCACTTTTACGTTCGATGTTTTCAACTTCACGCCTACTTCACTTTTTGGCTGGTTTTCAACATACGAAATTTCTTCAACCCAAACCTTATGTTCGTTAATATAAACTCCGGTTTGTACCTTTTCTAAATCTTCGTACTTTAAGTTTTTATCTAACGAAACATGATATAGTTTTGAGGAATGTTGTGCGGTGTTGGTGAATTTCTGAATCATTTCGTTATCGTTTGTAAACAACAACAAACCAACCGTACTTTTATCCATTCTGCCAACAGGACGTAATACCGATGTTGATGCATTTCGAACCAAATCATATGCACTTGATACATTTTCATCGTCGGCTGTAGAAAAACCTTTAGGTTTGTTCAATAAAACATATACCTTTTTTTCAGGATTCAGCAAAACACCGTCGAAAACTACTTTATCGCCCGGTTTTACTTTGTAACCCATTTCTGTAATTGCTTCACCGTTCACGGTAACGTTTCCAGACTGAATGTACAAATCGGCATCGCGACGTGAACATACGCCCGAATTTGATACATACTTGTTTAAACGAATATCTTCGCTTTTTAAAACTGCAGGTTTTGCTGCTGCTGCTGATGATGACGCAGGTTTATCATTAGTCCACTTCTTAAACGGCTTATCGTCTTTTTTATATGGTTTGCTGAATTTTGAACCCGATACAGATTTGTCACCTGTTTTGTTTTTGTCAGACGAACCTTTTTTTGTAAAAGATGATTTTTTATTATTTCTATTGCCGCTGTTTCCGCCTTGCTTATTCATTATCAAAAATTTTTACAAAGATAAGAGAATATTTAGCATCTTTACCATAAGTTTTAAATTGTAAATATGTTATGAGAAACAAATGGATCATTCTTATTTTAATTCAGGCAGTAATTAGTTTGGTTGCCGGAATTCTGCTATCTAAAATGTCGTTAATCGGTCGTATTGGCGTATCAACCGTTTATACCGAATATGGTTTTATGAAACACTGGTACAAAGGTTTTGCGGCGGTTTTTATTGTTCAGTTACTGCTAATTGCCATTTTATGGGCTGTTAAACGCACAACAACGTATAAAAACTTTAGTTTGGTAAACCTAATTTTTGTAATCATTGGGTTAATTGGGTTGTTGTACACCTTTTACGATTTTACATCAACAAGTCATAAATACATGAACAGTCAGTTCCATGCAGGTGGTTATTTATTCTGGGCAGGCTGGTTTGTTACGTGTTTATTTTTCTTTTTTGCACGCGTAAAACCAAAACCGGTAATTGTGCCTGCAACAAACTATTCAAAAGATATTACCGATACAACTACCAATTTATAATTTTTTAGATACTATTTTTTGTAAAATATTCGTTAATAATTAAAAACAACCGTTTTATGAAAAATAGTATTTCATTCTTATCAAATTTAGTTGAATATCTGCTAATCATCGCCGTATTATTCTATTGGCACGGAACTTCCAACTTATTAAATCCGGTTGCCATTGGATTGTTAGCTGTTTTAATTTTTCAGATTATTTTCAAAAATAAGGTGGTTGGCGTATTGATACCTTGCGTATTGATGCTTTTATCAATGTATATGATTTTAGCGTTAGTGTCTGAAGTAAATGAATTTGAAAGTTTTAACAGAGATGCACAAAGTTTATTATTTATAGGACTTGCCTATTTTCTGGGAACGATCATAATTTCGTTTTTAATGATCTGGAAATATTTGGTAAAATCAAGCAATACAACAGTTGTTTATAAATAAGGAATTACCAGATTTTTTCCGTTGATGATTACATTTGGATCGATCAATATAATTGAAAGAACTCCGAAAAGAATAATCAGTTTTAAAAGAATATGCAGTTTTTTGTATTCGGTTTGTGTTGATGCTTGAAATAAAAATATTAAAAACGCCAGCAACAATCCGCTGCTTATATAAAAGTAATATTGCATGTAACCTACTTTGTAGTACGCAATTAATGCAAACGCAGGCAGCAAGGTTAACAACACCAAAAATGTAATTAAACTTTTAGAAACATTGCTACCAAAGCGTACCGGAATTGTTTGATAATTATTGGCAAAATCGCCCTTTAAATTCTCGAGATCTTTAACCGATTCTCTAATAAAAAGTATCAGATACAGGTAAAATCCGTGGGCGAAAATTCCCCAACTAAAATTTTGAAAGTGCATTAATATTCCAAAAAACGGGAGCAAAACCAATACCGATGCCGTTATATTTCCAACAATAGGAAAACGTTTTAACTTGTGTGAATAAAACCAAAGCAGAAAAATATACACCGCATAAAAAAACGCAGCACGCCACGAAACCAGCCAGGCAATAGCCACACTTAAAAAATTCAGAAAGAAATACACCCTAAACTGCGTTTCTTTACTTATTTTCTTGTCAAGGTTTGATTTGTAAGGTCGGTTTATAAGATCTTTCTCGGTATCGTAGAAGTTGTTAATGATGTAACCCGATGCAATTGCCAGCGAACTGCTGAAAATAATCAGAAACAAACCGCCATCGGTTAAAACACTAATGGCTCTCGATTGAGAGCCAAAAATAAAGATTGCCGAAAGATATTGTGCCAACACCACAACGGCGATATTGTATCCACGAACTACCGAAAAGAAACTGAGAAATTTTAATAAAGTTCTTTTAAGTTGTCGTGTCTGTGTCATTTTTTAAAATCTGTAAACCAATTCTAATTTGTAATCTTTCAACGCTTCTTTTGCTATATTGTAATCTGGGGCAAAACCTAAAATGTAGCCTCCACCGCCCGATCCGCACAATTTTAAATAGTAATCGTTGCTATCGATTCCCTGTTGCCAAACGTTGTGGAACTTTTCGGGAATCATTGGTTTAAAATGACTTAATGCTATTTTAGAAAGTTCTTTTGTATTAGTATAAAGCGTCTTAAAATCACCTTTTAAGAAATTTTCAACAGCCGCATCGGTATATTTAGCAAACTGAGATTTCATCATATTACGGAAACCTTCGTTCTTTAAATTATCCATAAAAATATTGACCATTGGTGCGGTTTCGCCAACCATTTCAGAATCAAGAAGAAAAACAGCTCCTACACCTTCTTCTTTTTGTGAAGGAATTCCCGTTGGTTCAATATGATCTTTTGAATTGATTAAAATTGGCAAACTTAAATAGCTGTTCAACGGATCCAAACCTGAAGATGTTCCATGGAAAAACGATTCCATTCTGCCGAAAATCTTTTTCAAGGTCAACAGTTTTTCACGATTTAAATTCTCTAAAACCGTAATTTTTTCCGAAGCATATTTATCATAAATCGCTGCAACCAAAGCACCGCTGCTTCCAACGCCATATCCTTGCGGAATGCTTGAATCAAAGTACATACCCGCTTCAATATCTTTATTTAACGCATCTATATCAAACTGAACCAATTCGGGTTCGTTCAACGTTAACTGATTTAAATACGAAGCGAATGTTTTTAAACTTTGGTTAGATTTCAATGCAATTTCATTCGGATTGTCATCAATTTTTAATGCACCGTTGTAAAAATTATACGGAATTGCCAAGCCTTTAGAATCCTTAATGATCCCGTATTCGCCGAATAGCAAGATTTTCGAGTAAAATAACGGTCCTTTCATATCGTTTTATTTTGTATAACAAATGTAGTTAATTTTTTAATACAAAAGTGCTGTTTGTTAAATATTTCGATTGCTCAAAAATGCCTTTCAACCAACTGATTATCAAATAAAAAAACTTCAAACCGATAATAACTTATACATCAAATTACCGGCAATGTTGGCTGCACTGTACTTTATGTTTTCGGCATTTTCGCCTTCAAAAAGTTCATCAACCGTTTCTTTAAAAATAACCAGCCAATGATTAAAATGTGCTTCACTTAAAGCACTTTTTTCGTGAAGCTGCCTGTGAACCAACATAGGATTGCCCTTGAACGAACCTTTTGCAAAGAGAACAACTTCCCAGAAATCGTACATTTTAGGCAAATGAACCTGCCAGTTTGTTTTGGCTACATCGTTAAACAAATATCCTAAAATAGCATCTTCTTTCACTTTATCGTAAAAAATATTGATTAATAATTCAATATCGGCACGCAATAAAATATCTTTCTTTTCCATTGTATCTCTTTAAATATTCAATCAAAATTCCATCATAAAAAATTGATCGTTTATGACTAAAGTCATATACCACAAATTTTACATTCTTTATCTTTACGTAAGAATTTTAAAACACAAAACATGAAAAAATTTGTAAAACACTTAGCACTATTGTCAATTGTTGTTTTGGCTGCATCTTGTAATAAAAAAGAAACGCCAGCTACAACGGAGCCTACAAATACAGAAACAGAACAAACCACTATGACACCTGCAAGCGATGCTTTTACTGTTGAATTAGAAAGTAACGATGCCATGCAGTTTAACAATACCGAAATTAAAGTTCCTGTGGGTAAAACGGTTGCTTTAACGCTGAAACATACCGGTAAAATGGCAAAAGAAGTTATGGGACACAATTTTGTTTTACTGAATAAAGGCGTTGATTTTACTGCTTTTGCCGAAAAAGCTGCAGCTGCTAAAGACAACAACCATATACCTGCCGATGCCGGAACAGATATTATTGCACATACGGGTTTAATTGGTGGTGGAGAATCGGCAACGGTTGAATTTACTATTACAGAAGCCGGAACTTACGACTTTTTATGTTCTTTCCCTGGGCATTCTGCTATTATGAAAGGAAAATTGATTGCCGAATAAATTTTAGAATGCTTTAATAATATAAAGAGATCGCAAATAGTCGATCTCTTTTTTTATTAGTAGTAAATTTTCTGACTTTTAATTTCTACAATATTATTCTTTTTCATTTTTCCCAACGCACGAATCACCGTTTCAACTCGCAAACCTGTAAAATTCGCAATTTCTTGTCGGGTCAAATCAATATGTTCTTTTTCGGTTGATTTCTTGTACGAATCTAAAAACGACTGTACTCTGAATTCAGCTTTTTGATTGATGATGTCTTTTGAAGAAGTTGCTTTTGTATGGATACGGCGCGCCATAAGATTTAGAAATTCTTTTTGAATGTTTGGAAATTCATCCAGAATTTTCAGGAATTTATCTTTTGAAAGTTTGATTATTTCCGATTTTTGAAAGATCATTGCCGATGCCGGATACTTTTCGTTTATAAACAAAGGCGGTTCACCAAAACTTTGTCCGTTTGAAAAATATCCTTGGGTAAATTCCTTTCCATCATCGTTTGTATTATACATTTTTACGCTGCCATAAACCAACTGATAATAAAACGCAGCTTCGTCACCTTCGTGAAAAAGTACCTTCCCTTTTTCGTACTCGTTACAAACAGCACCAAAAGACAAAAGCAGATCTATAGAAAGTTGTGGTTTCATGTTGGCAGATAATTATTTATGAATTCCATAAACGCAATGGCGGCAACCGTTTTTGCAACAGCGTCCTTTTAAAAAATGATAGGTTTCGGTAAAAACAAAATAACCGTTTTCCATGTAAAAATGAACTCCTTCAACCATTTCGGTTGGTCTTTTTGGAAACTTGTTGGTCAATGAAAACTTTGTAAGCTCATCGAACTTTTTTAAACAATCGTTACACAAACAATCGTGCTGTGTTTTTTCATACAAAAACGCAACGGTTTCATCTAAAAGCTCCACTTTCTGACAATCGCAATTTGCAATGTCATTCGCATTGCAAATCATTGGTTTGTGGCAGTGTGTACAGTTTTGTTTTTGCATAATTTATTTTTCGAAGATATCAGTACTTAAACTAATACCTACAAGGTTTTTAAAACCTTGCAGGAAAGTCATTCAATTATAATTCTATCGCCCCAAAGCCCATTTCATCATGTATAAACTGATTGTTCTGACAGTATTTTGCCAGTTCATCTGCAATAAATTTCTGAACTTCTTCTTTATATTTATTTGGATACAGCACATGCACATTTGCACCAGCATCTAACGTAAAACAAACCGGAACATTGGTTGTTTCTCTGAATTTCCAAATTTGATTGATGATTTCCAAGGTATTTGGTTTCATTAAAATAAAATACGGCATCGATGTCATCATCATGGAATGCAGCGTTAAGGCTTCACTTTCTACCAATGCAATAAATTCGGTTAAATTGCCCGATTTTAAAATTTCTTTCAGCTTCGCGATATTTTCATGTGCCTGCTGAAAACGACGTTCTGCAAACGGATGATTGTGCATTAATTCATGACCAACGGTGCTAGAAACCTGCTTTTCACCTTTATCAACCAATAAAATGGTATCCTGATAATTTTCGAAAACCGAGTTTACTTCGTACGGAAATTCAACTCCGAATAAATCAGAACTATTTTCGATACTTTCTGTTTCTCCCCAAACCACGATACTTCCTTTGATGCTTCTACATGCACTTCCCGATCCTAATCGAGCCAGTAATGATGCTTTTTGCATGTAATAATCTTCGGTTTCGTTAGGATTCACCAACTTTTCTAACGCAATGATATTCGCAGACAAAGCCGCCATTCCAGAAGCAGATGAAGCAATACCGGAACTGTGCGGAAACGTATTTTTTGTATCGATTGTAAAATGATAATCTAAAACGTATGGACATAATTCCTGAATACGTTCAAAATATTTTTGAATTTTTGGTCGGAATGATTCTTTAGGCTGACCTTCAAACAATAAATCGAATGAAATATTTTTCTCCGTTTTTGGTTCGTATTGCAAAGTTGTAACCGTTTTACAATTATTCAGCGTAAAACTTAACGACGGATTTGCAGGAATTTGATTTTCTTTTTTGCCCCAGTATTTCACCAAAGCAATATTACTTGGTGCCGAAAATGTAAACGAACCTTTACTGTTTATTTTTGTGTAGTTTGTAGTTTTGAATGTATCTAAAGTTGTCATTTTATCTGTTTAATTTTTTAATTCTCGACAAGTTCGAACTGACGTTATTTTATTACTGTGCTCGTCACTTCGAGTAGCGAAATGAAATGGAGCGTATCGAGAAGTTCTCGACAAGCTCGAACTGACGTTATTTTATTACTGTGCTCGTCACTTCGAGTAGCGAAATGGAATGGAGCGTATCGAGAAGTTCTCGACAAGCTCGAACTGACGAAAATCTTGATTTATATTTCTTTCTTTGCTAAATTCGGTAAATCTTCAAATCTTCCCTCAATTAAAGCTTTCTTTTTAGCTTGTGACCATTTCTTTATCTTTTTTTCGAATTGGATAGCTTGTTCAATATCCATAAAATTACAAAAATAAACTAACTTGGTCGTCGATTATAAGTGTACGAACCATAAAATTTACCATCCTGATGTTCATCAAAACGCTTATAAACATCTGCTGTAACACCAGTGTAATAAGTATTATCCGAACAAAGAAGAATATAAACGTATGATATTTTCATTTAATAATCTATTTGAGAAAGTTCTCGACAAGCTCGAACTGACGATGCGTTTAATTACATTGAATGCTAATATTATTAATATTTTGCTGCAATGGCATTCGCTGCCAAATAACCCGTTGTCCAGGCATTTTGAAAATTAAAGCCGCCGGTAATGGCATCGATATTTAAAATTTCACCGGTAAAATACAAATTATCCTGCAATTTGCTTTCCATTGTTTTAAAATTTACTTCTTTTAAATCAATTCCTCCAGCAGTTACAAATTCATCTTTAAACGTGCTTTTTCCGTTTACGTTAAATTCACTTTGCGTTAATTGTTCTGCCAGATTTACCAACTGTTTTTTAGAAACATCTGCCCATGTTAAATCTTCCATTATCATAGATGTTTTCACCAATTGCTGCCATAAACGGTGTGTAAGACTATACAACGGATGCTTTATAATTGTTTTTTTAGAATGTTGCTGTTTTTGTTGCATTAGTTCTTCTAAAACCTCATCGAAAACAAAATCGTTTGTCCAATTGACAATTACCTGAAAATGATAGTTTTTATCGAACAATTCACGTGCACCCCAAGCCGAAAGTCTTAAAATTGCCGGCCCGCTCATTCCCCAATGCGTTATTAATAAAGGTCCGTTTGCTTTTAGATTGGATCCTTTCACTTTTAACGAAACCATTTCGGTTGAAACTCCCATTAAATCTTTAATTCGATCGTCTTTAATATTGAAGGTAAATAACGAAGGAACGGGATTTACAATAGAATGATCCACAGTTTTTAGCAGATCCCAAATTTTAACGTTGCTGCCGGTTGCCATAACCAGTTGTTTAGCCTGATAAGTATCTTTAGAAGTTTCGATCTTCCAAAAATCATTTTCTTTAGAAAGTTGCTGAACAATAGTTTGCTTTATTATTTTGATGTTGAAGTTTTCTGCTTCGTTCAAAAAACAATCGATAATGGTCTGTGAATTATCCGATTCCGGAAAAACGCGTCCGTCTTCTTCAATCTTTAATGCAACACCGCGTTCGCTGAACCACTCCATAACGTCGCCCGTACAAAACGTATGAAAAGGACCTTTGAGTTCTTTTTCGCCCCGAGGATAAAATTTCGCTAAAACATTAGGTATAAAACAGGCGTGCGTTACATTACAACGACCACCACCCGAAATTTTGACTTTAGACAGTACTTCGTTACTTCGTTCTAAAATTGCAATTCGCAAATCCGGATTTTGTTCAGCCAGATTAATTGCGGTAAAAAAGCCCGAGGCACCACCACCTACAACAATAACATCAAAATTGTGCATAAATTTCTACAATAAATTTCTACAAAATGTGGATTCTAATAACATGAAAAGTTCTAATTGCAACTAAATCTTAATTTTACTTGTTTGGAACGATTTATGCTTATAAATTTGTATCTTACAAAGATAATGAATCATATTCCCCTATAGATGAAATTTATTATGAAATATAAAAGTTTAATTTTTCTTGTTGCTGTTTTAAGTATTGTATCGTGTAAAACATCTAAAAAAAACACGGTAAAAGATGCCGATAAAAACGAAAAAGACAAGAAAGAACTAGTTAGAAAAGACAAAGAAGAAGTTTTTTATACCGAACAGATTAAAAACGATTTTAGATCGGTTACAGAAAGTGCACAGATCAAGTTTTTAGAATCGTACAGTGCTACAGATAAAGAATATTCTATTTTATTTTTTACGCAAGGATTTACCGGTGAAGAAGTTGTTGTAAAAAACGACAAAAATACGCTTTACAAAGGCATGGTTTTAACCAACAAAAAAACCGGTTTGGCTAAAAACATGCGTATTGTTAATACCGAAGTTACCAGTATTTACGATAAAGCTACCAAGAAAACAATTTACATTAATACAGACAAGGCGCGCAAACACAAGTTTATTTATGTAATGAAAGGCAATGCTAATGAAGACAAACCTTATAAAATTACATTTAGCGACAAATTGCGTCCAGAAAAATAACAACCTATCTAATACCTTTTTTTACAACAAACAACTGAAAAAGGCATCATTTATTGATGTCTTTTTTTATAAAATCATATCGTTGTAAGGAATAATAATATTGTATCCTTTTTGTTTGAAATATTCTGTAGGATTATGATCTGATGCAACCATAACAAAATCTCCGCCCCAACCACCAAGACTTTTTACCAATCCGTTGAAATCAGTAAACAGTTCTTTTTGAATGGTTTGTGTTTCTAAAATTTCGCCTAGATTTTGTTCGTAAGTTTTAAAAAATGATACAAATGTTTCCAAATCTTGAATTTGCAATAATTCATCGGTCATTTGTGAAACCTGCTTGATTTCCTCTGATAAATTCTTTTGTTTTTTTCTGAAATTTGCAATAGCATCTTTACTGTCGCGCTTTTTGTTCAGATACACAAAATAAATTTGATCTTTAAACGATGGATTAAAACGTACCTGCTCAACAACAGATTCATTGTTTACAACCTGATACGTTACAGGCGTATTGTTTTGTGCACAAGCAATATCGAAACCACTGCCACCAAACGATTTTTGCAACAATTTAAAAGCATCAATCTGGAACCATTGTGCGATATTGTTTATTAAGGTAGATGATGTTCCCAAGCCCCAATTTCGTGGAAAAGTCAATTTAGTTTCGACCAAAAATCCGTTATTTTCTAATACGGAAGGATTCATTAAATGTGCCTGATACAGAATATCAATAAGCGTGTTTCGAACTTTATCATCATTTGGCTGATTGTTTGAAATAATATCATTAACAGCAATTTCATCGTTATACCAAACAGATCCATCGGCATCGTAACTTTTCCAGCTTAAGGTTTTGGTTTTTAAGGGGAAAACATTTAAATATTGTCCGAATTTTGTGGGCAACGCAAAAACCTTTGCACCTTCTAACACATAATATTCGCCTAAAATAAACAGTTTGCCGTTGCTGTAAAATTCCATAATTATTTTTTTAAAACATCTCGACTACGCTCGATTTGACAATGATTGTTGTGACTCTGAGCTTGACTCAGAGTCACACTATATTTACTGATGAGATGCCGAATCAAGTTCGGCATGACCTGTTACGTCACTTCGAGTAAGAATTTTTCTAAATTCTGTATCGAGAAGTTATATATTTAAGTTCTCGACAAGCTCGAACTTACGAAAATCTATTACGACTCACATTTAAAAATATATCTGTGCATCTGTGGTAATTTATAAATAAGCTATTTACGTAAACCTTCAATAAAATCAACAACGGCGCTGTGCGAAACCGTTTTTTCTGCGAAATGCTGTAAAACCGTCACTTTTTCATCTGCCGAGGCATTAAACTGATTTAGAATATTCATTAAGTGCATTTTCATGTGTCCTTTCTGAATACCTGTGGTTGTCAACGATTTTATGGCTGCAAAATTTTGCGCCAAACCGGCAACTGCAATAATCTGCATTAAATTATCGGCTTTTGGTTTTTCCAGCAATTTCATAGCGAATTTAACCATCGGGTGCAGATTTGTTAATCCACCTACAGTTCCCAATGCTAACGGAAGATCCATCCAAAAACGGAATTCATCACCAACAATTTCAGCATGCGAAAGCGATGTGTATTTTCCATCTTTAGCAGCAAATGCGTGTACACCGGCTTCAATCGCCCTAAAATCGTTACCTGTAGCCAAAACCACCGCATCTACCCCATTCATAATTCCTTTGTTGTGCGTTGTTGCACGGAAAGGTTCAATTTCAGCAATCGTAACCGCCTGCACAAATTTCTCGGCAAACTCCTGTGGATTTTCTATTTCTTTTGATTTTAAATCGGCTATTTTGCATGAAACTTCGGCACGAACCAAACAATTTGGAACGTAGTTCGATAAGATCGACATTACAATCTGTAACGATTCTTTTTCTTCGGTAGTAAACAAATCAAAATTGGATACTTCTTCACGCAGAACATTCGCAAATTCTTCTAAACACGAATTAATAAAATTAGCACCCATGCTGTCTTTTGTATCAAAGGTAGCGTGCAATTGGTAGTAATTTTCAAGCTCGGCAGTTTTATCTTTCAACACAATAGAAAGAATTCCGCCGCCGCGTTTTTCCATGTTTCGAGTAATGTTTGAAGTACGAGATCTAAAAACAGGTTGCAATTTTTCTATAAACTGCTCCAGATTTTGTTTTGATCCGCCAAACATAAAATGTACGTTGCCAATTTTTTCGGTTGATAAAACGGTTGCCTTAAAACCACCGCGTTTACTCCAGAATTTTGCTGCGTTTGATGCCGCCGCAACTACCGAACTTTCTTCGATAACCATTGGCACCGTGTAGGTTTTGCCGTTAATTACAAAATTGGGCGCAATACCCATTGGCAGATAAAAATTGGTAATGGTGTTTTCTATAAACTCATCGTGCAGTTTTTGCAGTTCTTCGTTGCTGTTCCAGTACGATTTTAACAATTGAACCACCGTTTGGTCGTTCTTAAAGTAGGTTTCAACCAGCCAGTTTATTTTTTGTTCTTTTGTACGTTTAGAAAAACCATTAACAATACTCATGCGGATTTTTTTTGCAAAGATACGTTTTTTTGGTTTTGGGTTTTACGTTTTGATTTACTACAAGTGGACAGATTTTATTCTTTTTCTATTCACTTTAAAATGAAGTAAAATTATATATTTAAATATATTTTTTGAGATTTACTCATAACCTGACCGTCAGTAGTTTTTACTGTTATTTCAATAACATAGTCTTTTTTAGGAATTTCTATTTTATCATACAAGGCATCTGTGAAACCAATTATTGCATTATACTCTGCACCAGTGCTTTTGGTTCTATAAAACCATTTATAATCTTCTAATTTCGGATGATTCCACAAATTAGTCCCACTTTCTATTACTTCTGATTCAAAATAAATATCAGAATTTAATGTAATTTCCAACTCGTTTAATAATAATTCATTATCTAGAACTTTCTCAACACTTGTAGCATAACTTTTTTGTATTAAAGAAACTTCATTAAGAAAACCATACTCATATTCACCATATGCAAATAACCTAAAATATAATCTATCATTTAACGTATCTTTTACTACAAATTTTTTATTTTCATCTTTAGCTTCATTGGGATTTATCCATTCTACTCCAGCAAAATCGAAATCTTTTAATAAAAAATGTTCTGGAGAACAATTTGATAACATTGAAAGAAAAATTCCTATAAAACAGAAAAACAGTACTTTTTTCATAGCTTATGATAATATTAATTATTTATTTCATTTAATAAAACTTAATCTAAATATAACTAAAAAGCACATCTCT
>JAVXSC010000038.1:2469-4597 GCA_036643355.1 Myroides sp. | reverse complement strand
TTCCTAGTAATTAATCTTGATTTATAGTTATTGAAATCATTCAAAAAAAACGATTTCCAAATCTTATCAACTTGAAAAACCAAAAAAAAGAAGTAATTTCCCCTTTTTAATTTTCAGCTTTATTTATGAAGAAAATTTTACTGCTGTCAACACTTATTGCAGCACCAATCACCACTATACAGGCGCAACAACAGATAGAAGTTGCTCAAATTTGGAACGGAACTTTTAGAACCAACCAGCTTAATGCTTTAAATACGCTACATACAAAAAATCAATACAGCGTTTTAGATTATAACCGAAACACCAAAACATTTACTATTGATGCGTTTGATTTTACTACGTTAGAAAAGGTTCAAACGTTATTTTCTACTGCCGATTTTCCTGAAATCAAAGAAATTTCTGATTATTCTATCAATAAAACCGACGATAAAATTTTAATTGCCACCAACAGCAATCCTATTTACCGTCATTCGTTTACATCGGTTTATTATTTGTTCGATATCGCTTCAAAATCATTAACTAAAATCAGCGAGAATGCCATTCAGGAACCTTTGTTGAACAAAAACGGATCGAAAATAGCTTACGCGTTTGAAAACAATTTGTATGTTTTTGATGTGGCAACTAAAAAAACGACGCAGATTACCAAAGACGGAAAGAAAAATGCCATTATAAACGGTATTACCGATTGGGTTTACGAGGAAGAATTTGCGTTTGTGCGTGCTTTTGACTGGAATGCAGATGGAACAAAACTGGCGTATATTAAGTTTGATGAAAGCGATGTTCCTGTTTTTTCAATGGATATTTATGGCGAAGATTTATATCCGCAGCAACAGGTTTTCAAATATCCTAAAGCGGGCGAAAACAATTCAAAAATAAGCCTGCATTTGTACGATGTTTCAAAAGCATCCACTCAAAACGTAGCTTTAAATGCCGAAACAGCTTACTACATTCCACGAATAAAATTCACAAACAACACGAATGTTTTAAGTGTGCAAACACAAAACCGTCATCAAAACCAGTTGAATTTGTTGTTTGTTGATGCTAATTCGGGCAAAACATCAACCATTCTTACCGAAAAAGACAAAGCATATGTTGATGTGACCGATAATTTAACCTTCTTGAACGACAACAGTTTTATTTGGACAAGCGAAAAAGACGGTTACAACCATATTTATCATTACAATAACGACGGATCGTTAAAAAAACAGGTAACTACCGGAAATTGGGAGGTTACAAACTTCTACGGTTACAACAAAAGCAACGAAACCATTTATTATCAATCGGTTGAAAACGGATCTACAAAACGTGATGTGTACAGCATTCAGTTAAACGGATCGAGCAAAAAACAGTTATCAGCACAAAGTGGAACCAACAGTGCAACTTTCAGTCCTGATTTTAAGTATTTTATAAACAATCATTCATCAAGCACCAAAGCGCCTTCTTATTCGCTTGTTGATGCATCGACCGGAAAAAACGTCAAAGAAATTTTAAATAATTCCGCTTTAGAAGACAAGTTGAAAAAGTTTGATCTGCCTAAAAAAGAGTTTACCACTTTTAAAAACGAAGTCGGAAACGATTTAAACGGATACATTATAAAACCTAAAAATTTCGATGCTAAAAAGAGATATCCGGTGTTGTTGTATCAATATTCAGGTCCGGGATCACAAGAAGTTGCCGATTCTTGGAACGATTCTAACGATTACTGGCACATGATGTTATCTCAAAAAGGATACATTATTGTTTGTGTTGATGGTCGTGGAACCGGTTTTAAAGGTGCCGATTTTAAAAAGATAACGCAGAAAGAATTAGGGAAATTCGAAGTTCAAGATCAGATTTTTGTAGCAAAACAATTAGCGAAAGAATCGTTTGTTGATGCAAACAGAATAGGAATCTGGGGTTGGAGTTTCGGCGGATTTATGAGCAGCAACGCTCTTTTTCAAGGAAACGATGTGTTTAAAACTGCCATTGCGGTTGCTCCTGTAACATCGTGGCGCTTTTACGATTCGGTTTATACGGAACGTTTTATGACGACTCCGCAGGAAAATGCGTCGGGTTACGATAACAATTCGCCAATTACACATGCCGACAAGTTAAAAGGAAACTTTTTACTGATTCACGGTACGGCAGA
>JAVXSC010000038.1:0-2459 GCA_036643355.1 Myroides sp. | reverse complement strand
TCTATCCCGATAAAAACCACGGAATCTACGGTGGTAAAACCCGCGAACAATTATATACAAAAATGACCGATTACATTTTAGAGAAATTGTAATATTTTATTACATTTGACTTCTTAACAACTTTTTAAGAAATAACAATTTCAAATATGACAACAACTGAAGATCAACATTTAGAAGCAATACATAATTTTGAGGGTAAATATCCCAAGCAATTATGGTATCTTTTTATGGTAGAAATGTGGGAACGTTTCTGTTTTTACGGTATGCGCGGTGTATTAGCCATTTTTATGGTTGATGTGTTACTGCTTTCGGGTAAAGATGCCAACTTAAAATACGGTGCAATACAAGCCTTTGTTTATGCCTTTACTTTTATTGGAGGTATTTTTGCAGATAAAATTCTAGGATTTAAAAAATCATTGTTTTTTGGAGGAATCGTAATGATTACAGGAAATATATTAATTGGTTTAAATCCACACGATTTCTTTTATTACGGAATTACCTTAAGTATTATAGGAACCGGATTTTTTAAACCGAATATTTCTTCTATGGTAGGTGAATTATACCGTGAAGGAGATCCAAGACGTGATGCCGGTTTTAGTTTATTTTACTCGGGAATTAACATTGGTGCCTTATTAGGTGGTGCTTTGTGTGTGTATTTAGGAAAATCGGTTGGTTGGAATTATGCTTTTTTTGCTGCAGCAGTAGCAATGTTTATAGGAATAATTTTATTTTTAGCAACTAAAAAATCTTTAGGCCCAATTGGAAACTCTCCTTTAGAACATATGCCTGCTAAAAAAAGAAGCACAAGAGAAATTGCCGTTTATTTAGGTGCAGCATTAAGCATTCCTTTAATCCACGCTATGATTGTAGATACACAATACACCGATTATTTTATGTATTCTATTGGTCCGGTTGCATTAATTTACTTTTTCTACGAAGTATCACGAATGGAATCGTCGGCAGCTAAAAAGAAAATGTTTGCAGCCTTATTATTTATAGCTTTCTCAATTATTTTCTTTGCCTTTTTTGAACAAAGTGGCGGTTCATTATCATTATTTGCAAAAGACAATTTAACAGATAAGTTATTATTTTTCACTATTGATCCAAATATTGTAAACAACATATCAAATGCATTCTTCGTAATTCTTTTTGCTCCATTAGTAGGTTTAATTTGGGTTGCGTTAAGCAAAAAGAGATTAGAGCCAAACACCGTTGTTAAATTTGGTATGGGCTTTTTATTTTTAGCAGGATCATTTTTTATTCTATATTCAACAAAATTCTTCGCTGGTCCAGACGGAATCACTTCGTTAAACATATTTACATCTGCCTATCTAATAATGACATTAGGCGAATTGTGTTTATCGCCAATCGGTTTATCAATTATGACAAAATTATCACCTAATCGTTTGGTTGGTATGATGATGGGATTGTGGTTTTTAGCGTCTGCTTACGGTCAATATGCAGCAGGTTTATTAGGTGCAAATATGTCGTCACCAAATGCAAACGCTTCAAATTTAGAAAAATTGAATCTATACACAGAAGGATATTATCAATTGGCAATTTACGCATTGATTGCAGGTGTTGTGTTAATAGCAATTTCGCCAATTATTAGAAAATTAATGCAGGAAGTTAAATAATTTTTAACCCACTATATTTTAAAGCGACTATTTTAGTCGCTTTTTTTGTGCATCATTTTAAATATTTTGCTTTATTTGTAAGTTTTAAACTTTCTTAAAAATATGTCAGACAATACAAAACCGTCATTTTTTAAAACGGTAGGTTCTTTCAATAAAAATTTCTGGATTGCCAGCTTCATGGAATTAATGGAACGTTGGGCTTGGTACGGAATTTATACACTTCTAGGACTTTATTTAGTAGGATCAACCGATACTGGCGGTTTAGGTTTTGATCACGTGCAGAAAGGAAACATCATGGGAAATATTGTAGGGATACTTTATTTTCTTCCTTTGGTTTTCGGAGTTATTGCAGACCGAATCGGTTATAAAGTATCATTAACTATTGCATACATCATAATGATTTCGGGCTATTACCTGCTAGGCGAAGTAAACACGTATTGGAGTGTTTATATGGTTTTCCTGTTGGTGGCGGTTGGTGCGGCGTTTTTTAAACCGGTAGCATCGGCAATTGTTGCCAGAAACACAGACGAAACCACAGGAACCATGGGCTTTGGTATTTTTTATATGATGGTTAATATTGGTGGATTTATTGGTCCGGCAATGTCATCGGGTTTAAGAACTACTTATGGTTGGAAAATTATCTTTATTCAGGCAGCTATCGTAATAGGTATCAATTTAATCATTTTATTACTTTTTTATAAAGAACCAAAGGTTGAAAAACCTAAAAATTCAATTGGTGAAGCCATTAAAGAATCTGTATTGGGGATTTTTGAAGCCTTGAAAGATATTCGTTTAGGAATTTTATTATTGCTAATGATCGGA
>JAVXSC010000037.1:0-17802 GCA_036643355.1 Myroides sp. | reverse complement strand
ATCTTATTACCTCATCTACCACCACCCAAATCAAAGAAATCTATATACCTAAAGTAGATTCTGTTAAGGTTGATACTGAAGATACCGAAGTTGCCCGCATTATGCAGAAGTACGATTTAGAAGCCATTCCCGTTGTTGATGAAACCGGACGTTTGGTTGGCCGTATCACCATTGACGATATCGTTGACGTTATTAAAGACGAAGCCGATCGTGATTACCAAATGGCTGCGGGTATCTCTCAAGACGTTGAAGCAGATGACAGCATCTGGGAATTGACAAAAGCACGTTTACCTTGGCTTCTTTTGGCATTAATTGGGAGTTTTATTGCCGTGAACGTAGCGCAAAGTTTTAGCGATGCCATGGAAAAATATGCTACCTTATTTTTCTTTACACCTTTGGTTGCCGCAATGGCAGGAAATGTTGGGGTACAATCATCGGCAATCGTTGTACAAGGTTTAGCAAACAACAGTTTGTCAGGATCACTTTGGAAACGCTTGGGTAAAGAAATGTTACTGGCTCTTTTAAACAGTACCGTTTTAGCAGTTTTACTGCTTTTGGCAACGCATTTTTTAATGGGAACAACGTACGAAATATCTTCAACCATTGTTTTGGCGTTAGTTACAGTTATGATTCTTGCCAGCTTAATTGGTACGTTTATTCCGATTATGCTTGATAAATACGGTATTGATCCCGCAATTGCAACCGGACCGTTTATTACCACCAGCAACGATATTTTTGGTATTTTGATCTACTTTACCATTGCGAAAATGATTTTAGGGTTTTAGTGAAGTAATTTAATTAGATATAACACAAATCTTAATATTAAAAAATCCCAATGGTTCTATAAATCATTGGGATTTTTTTATTTATTGTTGAACAACTTGTGACTGACTTGCTTTGCGTTTTCCCCTGAAAAAGAAATACAGGTTTATAAAAAGCATCAATCCTAAATAAATAGAAAATGCTCCGATTTTATAACTCAATTTTTCAATAAGCAACTGGTAACTGTCGTTATAGAGATTCATCTGTAAAATCATCAAAGCAAATCCAATATTCAACAGATAAAATCCGGTTTCAAACAATTTATTTGTAGCAAAAGCAATTTCTTCCCTTCCTTTAAAAATATCCAACATATAAACTTTACTGTTTTTAAAAAGCGTTTTAGACACATAATAGGTTAAAAACAACGCTATAGGCAGATACACTGCGTAACCGATTAAAATTTTGGTAGTTTCCATAATTTACAGTTTTAAATTAATTTTTTGATATAGTTTGTAAGTAATAAAATATTCAGATAGTGCATAAGCGCGATAATCAGAATAATAAGAGAAGTTTTTAGGCTGATTATTTCAACCAACTGGGTAAAACTCTGTATTTTTTCCCACGAAATGATGGTCATGGTGCAATACCCAATGTTCAGCAAATAATAACCGATTAACAGCAAATGATTGATCTTTTTACACAAGTCTTCATGGTTTGGAATTAATTGTGATACAAAGACATTTCCATTCTGATAACATATCCGTCCGACTTTCACGATGATTAAAAAAGTGATCGCGAAATACAAAAAGTAGGCAACAATGTTATAGTTCATGACAACAGATTTTTAAAGGCTTTTTCAAGATCTTGATATTCAAACGTAAAACCGTTTTCGGTTAAGCGTTTAGGAATTACGTTTCTACTTTTCAAAACCAGTTCTGGTTCGGTTTGAATGATCTTTGCTCCAATCTTCAACATACTTTCAGTGATAGGAATTCCAAAAGGAATACGAACAGCTTGGCGGAGTTTCCTCATAAACTCTGCATTTCGCACTGGTTTTAGCGAAACAACATTGACGCTTCCTGTTATTTTATTATTGATTATAAAAGCAATTGCTCTAGCAAAATCTAATTCATGAATCCAGCTAACAAATTGATTTCCGTTGCTATTCTTTCCTCCGAATCCTAATTGGGTTAATCTTTTTAAAGGGATAAATGCACCACCGTTTTTACCTAAAACAATTGAAGTTCTAACAGCCGTTTTCAATATTTTATCAGTATGCACTTCGTAAAATACCTTTTCCCAAGATTTAGCAACGTTCATAGAAAAATCATCACCAATTTCGCCTGAATATTCATCCATCTGTTTGTCTTCGGAATGTCGATAAATCGTCGCTGTAGATGAATTTATAAAATGCTTTGGTGGATTTTCACACTTCAAAACCGCTTCGTTCAACACCTTGGTACTGTCAATACGCGAAGAAAGTATTGACGCTTTATTTTCAGGAGTATATCTGCAATCAACCGATTTCCCTGCTAAATTTATCAGCACATCGGCATTTTCCAATACTTCTTCCCAACCCGTCAGCGAATTCGCATTCCAATGAACAAACTGTATTTTATTTTTATGCTGTGATTTACCGCGCGTAAGCACTATAATTTCTTGATACGATTCTTTGAAAAAATCAATTAAGACGGTTCCTAAAAAACCGGTTCCTGCTGCAATGACCATTTTTTTCATAAGAAAAGTTTTTATTGTGATAGTTCATTATTGGGACGACTATAAATTAGTATAGATAAATACATCGCTAAACAAGGTGGCATGATGTAAAAAATGTATATAAAACTATCATTATTAGAATCAGAAAAGGCAACCATAAACCCTACTAAGAAGTATAAAACAACTGCTATTATATATGATTTATAGTAGATATTCTTTGGAAATCGTATCATTAGAAAAAGTCCTAATATCACTTGTACAATACCAGTAAACATGGTTGAAAGTAATGCAAACATTACAAATCCTCCATCTCTACAGATTACTTCCATTAAAAGAAGAGCAAACGGAGTTCCAATCGCTATGGTATTTAATATTTTAATTGCTTTCATAATTTATATTATTTTAAAGTTTCAGAAATATTTGAAAGTTTTATTTAAATTTTTTTAATCTTATTTCATTATTTTAACCACCAGCTTCGCCAGCCAATTGTCTTTATATTCGGTTACTTTATCTAAAACATTGTCGGCTTTTAAAACAAAATCGTACAATTTGCCTGTTTGCTCTACAAAGTGTTTTTCTTCTTCGGTCTTATTTGTTTTAATGGTAGAAACTTCTTTCAATACCTTCAAAGCAGGTTTAATCTCACGTTTGCTTCGCTCCTTTGCAATTTTTACCGCCAATTCATCTAAATCTTTTTCTGCAACAAAAAACTCTTTTCTCTCGCCTGCTTTGTATTCTTTATACACAATTCCCCAATCCATTAAAGCTCTTAAATTCATAGAAGCATTTCCGCGCGAAATCTGTAATTCTTCCATAATATCTTCCATAGAAACCGCTTCGGTAGAAATCATTAATAAGGCATGAATCTGTGCCATAGTTTTATTAATGCCCCATTGCGAACCTAAAGCTCCCCAAGATTGTACGAATTTATTTTTTGCTTCTTTGAATTCCATAGATCAAATGTATAACAAAGTTTTTAAACTTTCAAAAAAAAATGAAAGTTTATTTAAAATTATTTTAAATCGCTCGAATGAAATTTTTTATATAATTTAGTTTGATAAAATTCACTTACAGAATAAGATTCTATACATAAATGAAAATACTACACCTTGATAAAAATCATCCGTTGCTAATTGAACAGTTAACAGCTGCGGGATTTGAAAACGATGAAAATTACTACGCTCCAAAAGATGCGATTGAACAAATAATCCATCAGTATGACGGTATTGTTTTACGCAGCCGATTTAAAATTGACAAAGTTTTTTTAGATGCAGCTACAAACCTTAAATTCATTGGAAGGGTTGGTGCCGGATTGGAAAATATTGATTGTGAATATGCCGAACAAAAAGGAATTAAACTCATTGCTGCACCCGAAGGAAATAAAACTGCTGTTGCCGAGCATGCTTTGGGAATGCTTTTAAACCTTATGAACAAATTGTCGTATGTGGATAAAGAAGTACGCAACGGTGTTTGGAAACGCGAAGAAAACCGAGGGATTGAAATTGAAGGTAAAACAGTCGGAATTATTGGTTACGGCAATATGGGAAAAGCGTTCGCCCAACGTTTAAAAGGCTTTAACTGCAAAGTAATTTGTTACGATATTAAATCCAATATTGGCGATGCAAATGCACAGCAGGTTTCGTTAGATTATTTACAACTGCACAGTGATATTTTGAGCTTGCACACGCCCGAAACTCCAGAAACGCATCATTACATCAATAAAGATTTTATCAACGGTTTTGCAAAATCGTTTTGGTTGATAAACACAGCACGAGGAAAATCGGTTTGTACAGATGATTTGGTTGAAGCTTTAAAATCGGGCAAAATTAAAGGTGCTGGCTTGGATGTATTGGAATACGAAAAATCATCGTTCGAAAATATGTTTACCGACAATGAACTGCCAGATGCTTTCAGATATCTGATCTCTGCCGAAAACGTCCTTCTATCGCCCCATATCGCAGGCTGGACAATGGAAAGCAAAGAAAAACTGGCACAAGTTATTGTTGATAAAATAATTGCTATATTTAAAAAAAATAACAACTTAATTGTAATGGAAAATCAAAATTCAGAAGGAAGAAAAGAAGAACAATGGCACACTGGTCCAAATCCGTCAAATTTCAACCAACAACAGAATCAGTACGGAAATCAGCAAAATAACTATCAAAATAATAATTATCAGGCACCTCCATCTTATATTCAGGATGCCAACAGCAAAAAAATATTGGCTGGTATTTTAGCCATATTTTTAGGTCATTTGGGCATTCATAAATTTGTATTGGGTTACAATACAGAAGGAATTATTCTGTTGATAATGGGATTAGTCGGTTATGTTACCGCTTGTTTTATTGTAGGATATTTTGTCCTTTTTGTTGCCGGAGTAATTGGTTTGATTGAAGGAATTATCTATCTAACCAAATCTGACGAAGATTTTTTCAATACCTATATAAGAAACAGAAAACCTTGGTTTTAATAAACAAAAAAGCGAGCAAATGCTCGCTTTTTTTAATCGTTACTACTTCTGGCTCCTATCAGAATCATTACGTAATAAAGTAAAGTTCCTATCGATGCTAATGCGGCTACAACATATGTTCGGGCTGCCCATTTCAATGAATCTTTGGCTCCACTTAATTCTTCTCTCGTTACCATGTTTTTAGTTTCCAGCCACTTTAATGCACGGTTACTTGCATCGTATTCAACCGGCAAAGTAACTATTGAAAACACGGTTGTTAAAGCAAATAACACAACACCAATTAATAAAACGGTTGTGTTGTTGTACAACTGTATTAAAACAATTCCACCGATTAATACCCACTGTACAAGGTTCGATGCTATATTTACCACCGGTACCAATTTAGAACGCATTGTTAACCAACTATAAGCAGTTGCGTGTTGTACCGCGTGCCCAACTTCGTGTGCGGCTACAGCTGCTGCAGCGGCATTGCGCTGATTGTAAACCGCCTCACTTAAGTTAACGGTTTTGTCCATTGGGTTGTAGTGATCTGTTAATCTACCTGGTGTAGAAATAACTTTCACATCGTAAATTCCGTGGTCGTGCAGCATTTTTGTTGCAATTTCTGCACCGCTCATTCCATTTCTTAAATGAACCTTTGAATATTTTTCGAATTTATTTTTTAGCTGCCAACCAACTAACCAGCTGGCAAGCATAATGATTCCCATTAATAATAATCCCATAATTCTGTTTTTTAATGTATGCGTATTTATTTGTTAGATTCAATCAAACTTTAAGCCAAACAATTGCATCGGTTCAAAATCTGTCAAAATGACAAAAGGAGCCTTACGACTCCTTTTTATCTATCTGATATAAATTCTATTATTTCAAAGTTTTCTTAACTTCAACTTCCTGGAATCCTTCAATGATATCGTATTCTTTAATATCGTTGTAGTTTTTAATCTGAATACCACAATCGTATCCTTTAGAAACTTCTTTTACATCGTCTTTAAAACGTTTTAACGCATCAAGAACACCTGTATAAATTACAACACCTTCACGAATTAAGCGGATTTTAGAATTACGGTAGATTTTACCATCTGTAACCATACATCCTGCAATTGTTCCAATTTTAGATATTTTGAATGTTTGACGGATTTCTGCTGTTCCGGTGATTTCTTCTTTTAATTCCGGTGACAACATTCCTTCCATTGCATCTTTAATATCATCAATTGCGTCGTAAATGATCGAGTATGTTTTGATATCGATTTCTTCTTTGTCTGCAATTGTTTTGGCATTACCCATTGGACGTACGTTGAAACCAATAATGATCGCATCAGAAGCCGAAGCCAACAATACATCAGATTCGGTAATTGCACCTACCCCTTTGTGAATAATGTTAATTTGAATTTCGTCTGTTGATAATTTAGAGAACGAGTCTGATAACGCTTCTACCGATCCATCTACGTCTCCTTTTAAGATGATGTTCAATTCTTTAAATTCACCTAAAGCAATACGGCGACCAATTTCTGCCAACGTGATATGACGTTGTGCACGAACCGACTGCTCACGGATTAACTGTGTACGCTTTGCTGCAATTGCTTTTGCTTCACGCTCGTCTTCGAATACATTGAACTTGTCACCTGCTGTTGGCGCACCGTCTAATCCTAAAATTGATATAGGACGAGAAGGACCTGCCTCTTTTACAGAGTTTCCGCGTTCATCGTGCATTGCTTTAATCTTACCGTGGTTTTTACCTGCTAACAAGTAATCTCCAATTTTCAACGTTCCGCTTTGAACCAAGATTGTTGATACATATCCACGACCTTTATCCAAGAACGCTTCTACAACGGTACCTACAGCTGCTTTGTTAGGATTAGCTTTCAACTCTAACATCTCTGCCTCTAACAATACCTTTTCTAACAATTCAGGAACACCTTGTCCGAATTTTGCCGAAATATCTTGTGACTGATACGTTCCTCCCCATGATTCAACAAGGAAGTTCATACCTGCTAATTTCTCTTTAATTTTTTCAGGATTCGCCGTTTGCTTATCTACCTTATTAATCGCGAAAATAATAGGTACACCTGCTGCTTGTGCATGCGCAATAGCCTCTTTTGTTTGTGGCATAATGTCGTCATCGGCAGCAACTACAATAATTGCGATATCGGTAACTTGAGCTCCACGTGCACGCATTGCTGTAAACGCCTCGTGACCCGGTGTATCTAAGAAGGTAATTTTTTGACCACTTTCTAAAGTTACTCCGTACGCACCAATGTGCTGCGTAATTCCACCCGATTCACCTGCAATTACGTTTGCTTTACGAACATAATCCAGTAAAGATGTTTTACCGTGATCTACGTGACCCATCACCGTTACAATTGGTGCGCGTGGTAGTAAATCTTCCGGGCTGTCAACATCTTCTACAATAGATTCTTCGATATCGGCAGTTGTAAACTGTACTTCGTATCCAAATTCATCTGCAACAATGGTTAATGTTTCAGCATCTAAACGCTGGTTCATGGTAACCATGATACCTAACGACATACATGTTCCGATTACCTGCGTAATTGGCACGTTCATCATTGTGGCAACTTCACCAACAGTTACGAATTCGGTAACTTTTAATATTTTTAAATCATCGTCTGCACGTGCTTCTTCTTCTTTTTTACGGTGAAGTTCACGTTTGTCTTTACGATATTTTGCAGCTTTTGATTTGTTTTGTTTTCCTTGTAAACGCTCTAACGTTTCTTTGATTTGGTTTTTTACTTCCTCGTCTGTAGGCTCAACTTTTACAACCGGTTGGTTTCTGTTTCCAAAATTTTTGTTACCACCTGCATTGTTGCGGTTGTTAGGGAATTTAGAATTTCCACCTTGACCACCACGGTTTTGACCTGGCTGACCCGGACGGTTTTGACCACCTTGTCCTGGTGTACCTGGTTTATTGGCATTGTTACCTTGCGCACCTGGTGTTCCCGGTGTACCTGGTTTTTCAATACGCTTGCGTTTGTTTTTGTTGTTCGCTGCGTTATTGTTTGCACCACCTGGTTTTGCACCATCTTTCTTAGGCTCTTCTTTTTTCTTTTTAGGTTTGTTGAATTGAGATAAATCAATTTTTTGACCTGTAAAGGTAGTTCCTGAAAGTTTTTGGTAGTTTGTTTTTATGATTTCAGATTCTGCACTTTCTTCAGTAGAAGTTGCTTCTATCTTAGTTTCTGTTGATTCTGCAGCTTTCTGTACCGGTTTGTCTGTTTCAGCCGGTGTTTCTTTCTGCGTTTCTTGTGCAGGTTTTTCCGTTTTTTCTGCTTCTTGTTTAGGAGCGGTTTTCGGTTTAGACTGCGCGTCTGCTTTTACTGCAGCAGGTGCTGTTTTTTCTGCTTTATCGGCAGTATTGTTTGATGCACTTAAAGGTTCTTTTTTGTCGTCTGAAGAATTTTTAGAATCGGCAGCCGGTGCTTTTTTAGAATTTGCATCTAAATCAATTTTACCAACTGTTTTTATAGAAGATACTTTAGCAGCTTTAGCTTTTATAACTTCTTGCTCGCGTTTTTCGTCTTCTTCTTTTTTACGTTTGTCGTCTTCTTCCTTCTTACGTTTTTCCTCTTCTCTTTTACGCTTTTCGTCTTCTTCTTTTTTACGCTTGTCTTCCTGCTCGCGTTCTAAACGCAATTCTTCTTTTTCTTTCTTTTTTTCTTCACTCACTTCTTTCGAAGCTTCTTTCTTCCCTTTATCTGCCGAAAACTGCTTATCTAACGCAGTGTATTCTGCGTCTGAAATTTTTGCGTTCGGAGAGGCCTCAATTTCAAAGCCCTTGGTCTTCAAAAATTCCACGGCTCTATCGAGAGAAATATTTAATTCTCTTAAAACTTTGTTTATTCTTATTATTCTATTTTCAGACATACGATCCTTTTAGTATATTTTTGTGCGTTGTGTTGTTGTTCTAGTGTGTTTAATTAGTCTTCAAATTCAGCACTTAAAATGTTCAAAACATCTTCTACTGTTTCTTCTTCTAAATCTGTTCTTCGTACCAATTCGCTTACACTGTGTTTTAATACGCTTTTTGCTGTATCTAAACCAATTTTTACAAATTCATCGATTACCCACGCATCGATTTCATCTGAGAACTCGCGCAACTCAACGTCGTCTTCTTCTAAAACCTGTGTTCCTTCTCTAATCACGTCTATTTCGTAACCAGTTAGTAAACTTGCCAATTTAATGTTTTGACCGCCTTTACCAATTGCTTTTGAAACTTCGCTGATATCTAACAAAACATTTGCACGTTTGCTTGTTTCGTTTATTGATATATTATTTATTCTTGCCGGGCTTAATGCACGTTGAATGTATAATTCTACATTGCTTGTGTAGTTAATCACGTCGATGTTTTCGTTTCCTAATTCGCGAACAATTCCGTGAATACGAGATCCTTTTACACCTACGCAGGCACCAACTGCATCAATATTTTCGTTGTAACTGTCTACAGCTACTTTTGCTTTTTCGCCAGGAATACGCACTACCTTGTGAATAGTAATGATACCGTCTGCGATTTCGGGAATTTCCTGTTCGAATAATTTCTCCAAGAACAATTCCGATGTTCTGCTCATAATGATTTGCGGCTTGTTGCCTTTCAATTCAACACTTTCGATAATTCCTTTAACCGTTTCACCTTTTTTGAAATAATCTGATGGGATTTGTTTCTCTTTAGGTAAAATGATTTCTTTATTGTTTTCATCGATCAATATAACTGCTTTAGGACGCACGTGGCTTACTTCGGCTGCATATATCTCGTTCACCATGTCTTTAAATTGTTTGTAAAGATTGGTGCTGTCGTGTTCTTGAATTTTTGTAATTAGGTTTTGACGCAATGCCAATATTGCACGACGACCTAATTGAAACAATTTAACTTCTTCAGAAACTTCTTCGCCCACTTCAAAATCCGGTTCAATTTTTTGTGCTTCTTTTAATGAAATTTCAGAGTTTTCGTCTTCAACCTCACCATCGGCAACAACGATTCTGTTTCTCCATATCTCCATATCTCCTTTGTCAGGATTAATGATGATGTCGAAATTATCGTCTGACCCAAATCTTTTTTTCAATGCATTTCTAAAAACATCTTCTAAAATTGCCATAAGGGTAACTCTGTCAATATGTTTAAAATCTTTAAATTCAGAGAACGAATCAATTAATGCAATATTATCCATGAAATTATCTGTATTTTTTTTAAAATGATATAACTACTACTGCTTTTTTGATGCTAATGTACGGAATTTCAGCGTTTTTAACAACGGTTTCTTTGCCCTTGCCTATTTTTTTAGGTTCGCGTGCTTTCCATTCTAATTTTACAGCTTCTTCGTTGGCATCAATCAACTTGGCTTCTATTTTACTGTCGTCATCGGTAGTAACTTCAATAGTTCTGCCAATGTTTTTTCTATACTGTCGTGGGAATTTTAACGGTGCGGTTGCACCAGCCGAAGCTACTTCTAAAGAAAAATCCTGCTCTTCGCGGTCTAAATGGTGTTCTATGCTGCGGCTAACATCAATACAGTCTTGCAGCACAACACCGTTGTCGCCATCAATTACTACAGAAATCTTATAATCTGCCGAAATAGAAAAATCTATCAAAAAAAGCTCTGGATGTTCTGCCAAACCTTCTTCTAATAAATCTTTAACTTTACTTTTAAAATCCATCTTTTGTATAAAAAGAGGGGACAATTATGTCCCCTCATTATTTAGTTTAACAATAAATAACTTTGCAAATATACAAATTTTATTTAAGTAATTGATTTTTTTGGTTATTTCTGAATATTATAAGTATATTTATAAAATTAACACAAACATTTATTAACCTAATAAACCATACAAGATGAAAAAGATTTTAGTCCCTACTGATTTTTCTGAACAAGCACATATTGCCTTAAGAGCTGCTGCTGGTATTGCAAGAAAATCGAGCGCTGAAATTATTTTATTACATATAATTGATTTGCCGCACGAAACTATGGACATGATTCAACCGGGTTACGACCTGCCTGAAATTATGTTTTTTAAAGAACATGCCGAAGCTAAATTATCGCAAGCATCGTTATCTGAAGAATTAAGCGGTTTAAACGTTTCACAGATTTTAAAACTAGGACGTACTTTTGACGAAGTTACCGAAGTTGCAAAAGCCAACAATATTGATTTAATTGTAATGGGATCGCACGGTGCCAGCGGTTTTAAGGAATTGTTTATAGGATCGAACACTGAAAAAGTAATCCGTACATCGAACATTCCGGTATTGGCAATTAAAGGAGATGAAACTGAAGTGAGTTTTGAAAAGGTTGTTTTTGCAAACGATTTTACAGAAGAAACTGCAAAAGGTTTCCAAAAAATTGTTGATTTCTTAAAACTGAACGGTTCTACTCCGCACTTTTTAATGGTAAATACACCGAATAATTTTAAACCAACTCACGTTGCAGAAGCAATGGCGCACGAGTTTTTAAAACAATATAATTTAGATAATTACGAATTTTCTATCTACAACGATTTAGATATTGAAAAAGGAATTTTAAATTTTGCAGAACGCGTTAACGCCGATTTAATTGCAATGGGAACACACGGCAGAAAAGGCTTTGCCCGATTATTGAACGGAAGCATCAGCGAAGATTTAATGAACCATTCGCCAAGATCTATTATTACTTTTAAATTATAGCATAAAAAAATCGCCTTTAGGGCGATTTTTTTTATTTCTTGATTATCTTTTCTGTTTTTTGAACCATTCCTTTATCATTTAAAATCGTTAAAAAATAAACGCCTTTTTGCAGATCACTTGTATCAATCGAAATTGTTTTTGATGATAAATCTTCTATTTCTTTAATCTGCTTTCCAGTTATATCGTAAAGAACAAATCTACAGTTCATTTCCGGAACCGATTCTAAATTAATGTTCAAACTATTTTCTACCGGATTTGGAAACACTGTTACTTTACTAAATTCTCTGGTAGTTACAGAAAGCTTTGAACTGTAAAAATACGCTTCATTGCCATCTGCATTTGTTATTTTTAATTGTTTGGTTGATGAATCTACATTCGTTATCTGGTATTGAAATACTGTATTTGGCTGATTTATTGTAAGAACATCATAGAATTTACCTAAAAAATCTGTATTGCCGTTACCGGACTGGCTGTTACAATCATTCATAGCCAAGCAAACCATATCTTGAACCGTAAATTCATTATTGGGAAGAAAATCAATTCCCTGCCAAGCGCAGCTTGTGCAATAATAGAGATAGATTGTAGCTGCATTAAACAAAAATTCACTACTATTAACCTGCCAATCTGATCGTTCTTGATTTATCGGCGCTAAATGTTCAACTCCGTTTAATACCACTTTGTGAATATACCATTCATTGTTCATTAAATCAACCTGCTGAGTTTGTGCGCCAGCACTAAAAGACATCGCAACACTTACAACCAAAGAGTATAGTAACTTTTTTGTCATAAATATATGTTTTTTGGAATTATGATAAATATACAAAAAAAGGCTGAACTTACTTTCAACCTTTTAACATTCAATATTTTATACTATTTCATTCGTTGCAACCAATTGCGCATTGAAACTTCTTCGTTTATGATATTTCGTAATTCCGAAATAGAAACACGATCTTGTTTCATGGTATCGCGATGGCGAATGGTTACGGTTTTATCTTCTAATGTTTGGTGATCAACCGTGATACAAAATGGTGTTCCCAATGCATCTTGGCGGCGGTAACGGCGACCAACTGCATCTTTTTCATCGTAAGCCACGTTAAAATCCCATTTCAACTCTTCAATAATTTCGCGGGCGACTTCTGGCAAGCCGTCTTTTTTAACCAATGGCAAAACAGCTGCTTTTGTTGGAGCTAAAACACTCGGTAATTTTAAAACGGTACGTGTTGATCCGTCTTCCAACGTTTCTTCTTGTAACGATTTTGAGAAAACCGATAAAAACATACGATCCAAACCAACCGATGTTTCTACCACATAAGGCACATACGATGAATTTGTTTCGTTATCGAAAAACTGTAGTTTTTTACCTGAATGTTGTTCGTGTGCTTTTAAATCGAAATCGGTACGAGAGTGAATTCCTTCCAATTCTTTAAATCCAAACGGGAAATTAAATTCAATATCTGCTGCTGCGTTTGCATAATGTGCCAACTTTTCGTGGTCGTGAAAACGATAATTTTCTTTCCCTAAACCTAACGATAAATGCCATTTTAAACGGGTTTCTTTCCAATATTCGTAATAGGTCATTTCTTCGCCCGGTTTTACGAAAAACTGCATTTCCATTTGTTCGAACTCGCGCATACGGAAAATAAACTGACGTGCCACAATCTCGTTACGAAAAGCTTTACCAGTTTGTGCAATTCCAAACGGAATTTTCATACGTCCGGTTTTTTGAACGTTTAAAAAGTTCACGAAAATTCCCTGTGCGGTTTCTGGACGTAAATAAAGATCCATCGCTGTATCTGCCGACGCTCCTAATTTTGTTCCGAACATTAAGTTGAACTGACGAACATCGGTCCAGTTTTTAGAACCTGTTTCCGGATCGGCAATTCCCAATTCTTCAATCAAGGCTTTTACATCTTCTAAATTGCCTGAATCTAAACCAGATGCCATTCGTTCTAAAATCTCTTTCTTTTTTGAAAGATATTCTACAACACGCGGATTTGTCGTAATAAATTCTTCTTCGTTAAAAGCATCGCCAAAACGACCTTTTGCTTTTTCGATTTCTTTTTGAGCCTTTTGCCACAATTTCTCGCAGTAATCTTCGATCAAAACATCGGCTCTATATCTTTTTTTAGAATCTTTATTATCAATTAACGGATCGTTAAAAGCATCAACGTGCCCGGAAGCTTTCCATGTGGTTGGATGCATAAAGATAGAAGCATCGATCCCCACAATATTTTCGTGCATCTGTACCATTGATTTCCACCAGTACTCACGAATATTCTTTTTTAATTCTACTCCGTTTTGCGCGTAATCGTAAACAGCGCTTAAACCATCGTAAATTTCGCTCGATGGAAAAATATATCCATACTCTTTTGCATGCGAAATTACATTTTTAAAAATGTCTTCTTGTTTTGCCATAGTGCAAAAATACTAAAATTGCAGTTTGTTAAAGTTTGTAAAACAAATAGTTGTAAAATATTGTTTTTTTATTGTATATTAACGCAAAGGTACATAAAACTTGTTGGTAATGTGGGCAATTATCGATGTTTTTGATTTATTTTATCCGCATCTTTGTTATGGTTGCGATGAAGTTCTGCATGGCAGGAATGATATTCTGTGTAGCAATTGTTTGATTGGTTTGGATTTTATTCCGCCAGCTATAAACAACAATACCGAAATGAAACGCCGTTTTTACGGTAAACTTTTGGTTGAACATTGTTTAGCAACTTTGTATTTTTCTGAAGAAAGCATTGTTCAGAAATTAATGCACGAACTAAAGTATAAAAATCAGCAGAAAATTTCTACCTTTTTTGCTACACTTACTTTACAACACTTAAAAAATCATGCTGTTTTTAGCTGGATTGATTTTATTGTTTGTATTCCATTGCATAAATCGAAAGAGAAAAAACGTGGTTATAATCAGTTAGATGGTTTTGGGAACGAATTAAGCAAACAGCTAAAAATTCCGTTTTACAAAGATTATCTTATTAAAACATCGAAAACCAATACGCAAACCAAGAAAAGTATGTGGCAACGCGCCGAAAGCAAAAGCGAGTTTAGTGTAAACGAAAAATATCAAGACCTGCAAAATAAAAACATTTTGTTGGTTGATGATGTTATGACTACGGGATCTACTTTAGAAATTGCGGGTAAGTGCATCTTGAAAAATTCGACCCACAAAATAAGCATACTAACTATGGCATATACACGCTGAAAAAATCAAATAAAAATAGTTACTTTGCAGGGTAAATTTAAGTTGATGAGATTTTTAAGATATTTTAGTTTTTTCCTTATACTAACATTAGTGCTGTTTACAAACTGTGCGAAACGCGGAACGATTACTGGTGGGTTGAAAGATACTTTGGCACCCGTGATTTTATCTACCAATCCGGAAAATTTCAGTACGCATTTCAAAGAAAAAACCATTCAGATAAATTTTGACGAATATGTTAAGCTAAACAAGGTTAACCAGCAGCTGATTATTTCGCCACCAATGGATACGCAGCCCGAAATTACACCAATGGGCTACCCGAGTAAATTTATAAAAATCAAGATTTTTGATACGCTTAAAGCAAATACAACTTACAGTTTTAATTTTGGCGAAAGTATTCAAGATAATAACGAGGGAAATCCGTACACTAACTACAAATATGTTTTTTCTACGGGAGATTATATCGATTCATTAAAACTGACCACCAATTTTGAAGATGCTTACAGTAAAAAATCAAAAGGTGCTGTGAATGTGCTGCTTTATGAAACCGAAGGTTTTAACGATTCTACCATCTACAAGAAAAAACCGCTGTATGTGGCAAGTGCAAAAGACAGTCTTTCAACCGTTGATTTGGAAAATTTGAAAAGCGGTAGTTATTACCTTGTTGCCTTGCAGGAAAAAAGCAGTAATTATAAGTTCGATCCAAAATCAGATAAAATAGGTTTTGATCCAAAACCCATTACATTGCCAACAGACAGTGTTTATAACGTAAAATTATTTAACGAAACCAAACAAACAACGGCTTACCGTCCGTCGTTGGTTAGTCAGAACAAATGGTTGGCTGCTTACGAAGGCGACACCAAAAATTTAAAAGTAACTGCTTTAGGGAACAATAAACCAATTGCATCGCGCTTTCAAAAAGTTCCCGATAAAGATTCAATTTTTATATTTACTCCGATCGAAAAGTACGATTCACTTCAGTTTAAATTCAAAACAACAGCTTACGAAAAAATTCATACAGTTACGCAACGAACTGTAAAACCAGTTGATACGCTCCAAATTAAATTTACCAAAAGTGGATCGATTCAGTTTAGAGACACCATTTCGTTTACCACAAATACGCCATTCAAAAATATTTCCAACGATTTAATTCAGGTAATTGGGAAAGATTCGCTTCAAATTCCGTTTACTATTAAAACCGATACACTAAACAATACTGTTAAGATTTTGTTTGATAAGGTGGAAGATGAAAAATACACTGTGTTTTTAAAACCAAACAGCGTGACCGATTTTTATGATACCGCCTTAAAAACCGAGATGATTCAGCGTTTCCAAACCGGAAAACTAACCGATTACGGAAATATTTCGTTTACACTTTCGGGAACGGTAAACTACCCTATTATTTTTGAACTGTTGACTAAAGATGAAAAGTTGTACGATTACCTATATATAACAGAAGAAAGTTCAATAGAATTCCGGGCCATTGAACCCGATAAATATTTTATACGGATTATTGAAGATGCTAACGGCAATAAAAAATGGGACACCGGAAGTTATCTGGAAAAACGCCAGCCTGAAAAAGTAATCAACTTTCAAAAAGAATTTGATATTAGAGCCAATTGGGAATTAAACGAAACATTGGTTATGCCATAAAATAAAACCTTCCAGATTTTTGGAAGGTTTTATTTTATCTCGAAATCATCTGCATCATTTAAAAACGCAAATTTTTGTCGGGCAGTTTGCAATGGATCTTTTTCAAGATCCGTTATACGAATTTGCTCATCAATAAGTGGTTCCACAATATGCTTGCCCATAAAATCAATAACTTGAGAATGTCCAGAATATTCTACTCCATTTGTATCTATACCGCAACGATTCACTGCCACAGCATAACTCATATTTTCAATAGCACGAGCTTTTAGCAACGCATCCCAAGCGTCAATTCGTCGATCAGGCCACGAAGCTACGTAAACTAGTAAATCGTAATTTTGATTTACGATTCGCGAATAAACCGGAAATCGTAAATCATAACAAATCAATAAACAAATATTCCAGCCTTTATAAGAAACAATTAGTTTTTCATCACCCGATCTATAGACTTTTTCTTCGCCAGCTAATGTAAATAAATGTCGTTTATTGTAGGTTTTGTAAGATCCGTCGGGAAAGACAAAAAACAAACGGTTATAATAATTACCGTTCTCTTTTACAACCCAACTTCCGGTAATGGCAGTTTGTTTATCTAAAGCTAATTTTTGAATGATTTGTAATGTATCGCCTTGTTCTTCTTCGGCAACCATTTCCGGATTCATAGTAAAACCGGTAGTAAACATTTCGGGTAAAACGATAAGATCAACATCATCAGTTAAATTCAAGATTTTATCTTGAACATACTTTAGGTTTGCTTTTTTATCTTCCCAAATGGTATCGAATTGTATTAAGGCTATCTTCATATTAAACGTAGGGTTTATAGTTAAATATACAGATATTCTTCAACTTCAACAATCAGTATCTTTTTAAACATAAAAAATCCGAACATAAGTCCGGATTTTTCTATTAAAATATTTTGTATCTGATTATTTAACAGAAGCTGCAAAATATTCACGGTTCATGCGTGCAATGTTTTCTAAAGAAATTCCTTTAGGACATTCAACTTCACAAGCTCCAGTGTTAGTACAGTTACCAAAACCTTCGTTATCCATAGCTTCAACACACGTTCTGTAGCTTCAACTCTACCTTGTGGTAACAAAGCAAACTGAGAAACTTTAGCAGATACGAACAACATTGCCGACGAGTTTTTACAAGTTGCCACACAAGCACCACAACCAATACATGTAGCAGCATCAAATGCTTTGTCTGCATTGTCTTTACGAATTGGCAATGCGTTAGCGTCTTGCGTGTTTCCTGATGTATTTACAGACACGAAACCACCTGCATGTTGAATACGGTCAAAAGATCCGCGATCAACCACTAAATCTTTAATTA
>JAVXSC010000036.1:0-18979 GCA_036643355.1 Myroides sp. | reverse complement strand
CTATTGTGCAGGAAACAAAAGATCAAAATATGTCGGTTATTTCCGGGATTCCTTCGTGGGTACAGATGTATTTTGATCGATTAATTCAGGTTTCCGGACAAAAAGTGGGCGATCTGTTTAAAAACTTCAATCTGTTTATTTATGGCGGAGTGAATTACGAACCTTATCGAAAAAATTTTGAGCAGTTAATTGGCAGAAAAGTAGATAGTATCGAACTGTATCCGGCATCCGAAGGATTTTTCGCCTATCAGGATTCTCAAAAAGCAAAAGGAATGTTACTGCTTTTAAACGCCGGTATTTTTTACGAGTTTATTAAAGCCGATGAGTTTTATACCGAAAATCCAAAACGTTACACAATAGGCGAGGTAGCATTAAACGTTAATTATGTAATAATCATTAGCACCAATGCAGGTTTGTGGGCGTATAATATTGGCGATACCGTTATGTTTACGTCGCTAAAACCGTATAGAATTGTTGTAACCGGGCGTATTAAACATTACATTTCGGCTTTTGGCGAACACGTTATTGGTAAAGAAGTTGAGGAAGCAATGCAACAGGCTTTGACTGAGAGTGATGCTATGGTCACTGAATTTACGGTTGCGCCACAAATTAATCCCGAAAGCGGATTGCCTTATCACGAATGGTTGGTAGAATTTGAAAAAGAACCGACTAATTTGGAGGATTTTGCATTGAAGATCGATGCTGCGTTAAGAAATCAAAATGTTTATTACGATGATTTAATTGTTGGAAATGTTTTGCGTACTTTAGTAATTACCAAAGTTCCTGTTGGTGGTTTTAACGAATACATGAAATCGCAAGGAAAATTGGGCGGGCAAAATAAATTGCCTCGTTTGGCGAACGACCGTAAAATTGCCGATTTTATTCATGAACTAAAATAGCGTATGAAAAAGTTGCTGTTTATTTTATTAATAACTCCAATATGTGTTTTTGCACAGATTAGCGGAAAGGTGGTAAATAGTGAAAACAAACCATTACCGCTCACAAATATTTGGGTTTTAGATGGAAGCGACGGCACCACAACCGATTCGTTAGGTATGTTTTATATATCATCTGCTTTGGCTACAGATACTTTGGTTTTCAACGCATCGGGACATAAAATTTTTAGAGAAGAAGCTTCAAAAACTACAAATGTTACATTAGAATCTTACGAAATTCCGCAGCCTGCTTTGTTGGTTCTGCCCGAAAAATCGTTCCATCATACCATTGGCAATGCACATTTCGAAAACATGTATTTTGCTCCGGGAAATGTTCCGTATATGTACGGAAAGTTTTTTGAGAACGATGCCGAAATAAAATCGGTTCAATACATTGATAAAGTAATTGTGTACACCAAAAGCGCAGTTGCCGCAGCTACCATTAAAATTCGGTTTTTACGAATGAACGAATACGGTTGCCCGAGCGATGATTTACTGATTGAACCTATAATTACAACAGTAAAACGCGGAACCAAGAAAAATTTAATCAATGTTTTAAAGTACAATATTAAAATTCCTAAAAACGGAATTTTTGTTGCGGTGGAATGGTTAATGACCGAAAATAATCAGTTTCGTCCGGCAAATTTTGTAAAAGGAGATCAGTTGTTTGAAGATTTCCGTTATCAGCCCGATGTTATGAACAATAAGGTAGAAAAAACATCATCGTTCAGATACATGTACGGCGAATGGTTTCCAAACAATCAGTTTCAGCCAAGAAATCCAAACGCACCAAGAGAAATAGTAGATCCGGCAATCGGATTGATTTTATCAAATTAAAAAAATGACAGAAATAAAATACATAACAAGAACACGGGCACAAGAATCATCGGCAGCGGTAGAACGTTTGTACATTACCATGCGGCATTTGTTTAACCGTGGTTTTTACAAACCAATGGGAGTTTCGGGGGAAACTCTGCGAGAAGCTTTATTACTTTTACGTCCGGAAATTTATGGATCGATCGCCGATGAAAAAGTAGAATTAAGCGGTTTGCTTTATGTGATAGAACGTTTGCCGATTGGTATTGAAGAATGCCGATACATCAACCTAACATCAGATGAAGGATATTCGCAATCGCACTTTAAACCAATTGTTCCACCTAAACGTCGCAGAAATTGTTATCGTATCGATTATGAGCAGATGAACATTGAAATCACACGCGGACGATCTGATATTTACGATGTTTTAACGCATTTAACCTTTATGTTTGTGGAATCGCACAAAATTAAGGATCGCATTTTAATTGACGATGACGATAATGTTTCGCGCGATTGGTTAAAGTTGGAACATGCCGTTTTAACGCAAGAACCTTTATCGCTGACAGAACGTGAAATTGCAATATCTCACACCACCATTATTTTAGGCAGAAGCTTTGCAGAAATTAACGATATTTACAGCGCATTTGCTACCGAAGAAAATCCAGATCGTTTTTTACACGTAATTTACTGGCTGGGAAAAATTGCTTTGGAAGAAGTTTTGGAAAACAACAAAAGAACCATTACTTTTAGTCCGATTTTGCGCGAACGTTTAGGGCATCATATTTACGGCGAAATTTGGGCAACCAAAATAAAAACCGAATTACAGCGTTTACAGTTATTAAACCGTCCGTTGCACATTATTAGCGCGAACATGCACAGTGTAATGAATTCGATTTTTGCTGCGGATGTTTTAAAATCGAAATTACGAGGGAAAGATAAAACCGAAATTTTTGAAGAGTTAAGCAAAACCGGAAACAGCGATTTACGTGCTTTGGTTGCCGAACGCGCTACGAATGAAGGAATGCTTTTTTTGCCGGATACATCGGGAACGAATATAGACGTACAGATTTTTGATACTGCTAGAATAAAGTTCGACAATACCACGTTTAGTAAATACGCAGTTCCAGAAAATACAGCAGATAAACCGGTGCTTATTGTAATGGATTATGCTTTTGGCGAACAAGCTTATGAAACGATCGATGAATTGTTGAAACCTTTTAATAAGGATTTTCATTTGAATGTAGAATCGGTTTCAATAATGGGTAAAGCAGGAATTCTGGTCGGCGAAAAAGGCGATATCATGATTCCGACAGCACATATTAATGAAGGAACAGGCGATAATTATCCGTTTGAAAATGAATTAAACGTAGAAATGTTCCAAGGAAATGATATTCCGGTTTTTGGCGGATCAATGATTACCGTTTTAGGAACATCGTTGCAAAACAAAGATTTATTAAAGTTCTTTCACGATTCAACCTGGCGAGTAATTGGGTTAGAAATGGAAGGCGCACATTATCAAAAAGCCATACAATCGGCATCAAAAATACGAAAAAGCATCAACCCAAACATAAAAGTACGGTATGCCTATTACGCATCAGATAATCCGTTGGAAACCGGAAGTACACTGGCTTCGGGCGGTTTAGGAGCATCGGGCGTAAAACCAACATACTTAATAACCATAAAAATACTAGAACAAATTTTTAACTGTTAATATGCAAGAAAAACTATCAAATCATAATTCAGATCTGCCTAACGAAGTAGATGTTAAGTTTATGGCTCAACGTGCAAACGGTTTTTACAATAATTTTATTTTAAGCATTTATCGTTTATTGCGCTTTATTGTTCGCAGATGGTATGTTTTTTTAGGGCTTTTAATTGTTGGAATTGCTTTGGGAATGTATGTTGATACAACAAAATCGAGCCGATTAAGACATGAGCTGATTGTGGTGCCGAATTTTGGAAGTATCGATTATTTAAATCAGAAAATTAAAGATTATGACCGTTTAGATCTTAACAAAAAACTGATTTCGCTTAATGCAGGTAACGAAGTTTACAAGCTTAAAATAGAACCAATTTACGATGCGTATAATTATATTTTAACCGATCCTGTTCATTTTGAAGCTTTTAAGGTTTTAAGTGATCGCGGTATTGATATTGAAAAATATTCTAAAAGTAAGCTGGCTTCTAAAAATTATAAATTTCACCTTTTAACGGTTTATACCGAAGGTTTAGGTAAGACCGATTTAAGTATTGAGAAAATTCTTGAAGAGCTAAACAGTGATCCTTACTTTAACAAGCGTAAAGAAATAGAAAAGGCAAATACGCTTGCAAAGCGTGCAGAAATAGTAAAATCTATCGAACATATCAATGGTTTGTTTCAGCGTTTGGGTAGCGAAAATAAGGTGAACGATATTACCATGAACGCTTATCCGGAATTGGCAGATCTTTTAACGGCTAAAGAAGGATTAATGAAACAGTTAAACGCTGTTGATGTTCAGTTAATTGAGCAGGAAAAAGTGGTGTATGTTGCAACCAAATTTATGAACATTGCGGTAAGTCCGTTTTTGCCATCCTTTATTGTTTTACCTCTATTTTTTATGTTTATATACATCGCAATAGCTTATTTAAATTCTAAAATAAAGAGTTTAAAAAATTAGACTTTTTGGACAATCAAACCTCAATAAAAAACATTCTAATACATGGTGCCGGACAAGTTGTTAATTTGCTGGCGCCTTTTTTAGTTGCACTTTACGTAATTCCGGTCTGTGGTGTTGATAAATGGGGAATTGTCGGTGTAGTAACAACGGTTTATATTTTGTTGGGTCTTGTAATTGAATTTGGTGCGAATTTAATCGGGGTAAAAGAAATAAGTGCTTACCGATCTAAAATAACGTACTTGAAAAACTACATAGGTTTAAATTACAAATACCGATTGATTTGCTGCATTGCGTTAACAAGTCTGCTTGTAATTATCTTTAGTATTTTAAATGTAGATAAAACGTATTATTGGGGATTAACATGGATTGTTGCTTGGTATTACAACCCCATTTGGATTTATCAGGCACAAGAATCTTTTAAAAAAATCAATCACATTATTTTTTGGTCGAAACTAATTTATGTAATTGGTATTTATCTTTTGGTACAAAAGCCCGAAGATTATGTGTATGTTGTGGGGATTTTAGGAGTGGCGAACAGTATCATTTACAGTTGGTTTTACTATAAAATATCAAAAAACACTAAATTATCGGTAAAAAGAGTATGGATTTTTATCAAACATAATAAATCTATTGTACTTTCTAATTTCTCCATTAGTCTTTACACACAAGCACCAGTATTTATTATCAACACAGTGTTAGGAAATACGTATGCCGGAATTTTTAAGATAATCGATTTGTTTTTAGTTGCTTTTAGAAGTTATTTGGGTGTGTTCTTCAATGTTACCTATCCAAGCTACTGCAATTTAATTGTAACAAATTTTAAAGCAGCAAAAGCGTATGTTTTTAAAATGACGTTTTTTAACGTGATATTTTTATCGATAATAGCAGTAGTAATTGTACTTATAATACCTTATTTGGCTACCTTTTTTGATTTGAGTAATGAAGTTAATGAAGGATTGAAATTAAGCAGTTTCTTACTATTTTTACCAATAATCGTTGCATTGAACATTCCGTTTTATCAAACATTATTATTTAAAAATCATCACAGAAAAATCTTACTAATTTTAAGTGTAGCCTTATTAATTACGGTAGTTTTGGGATTTGTATTAACACATAACTTTCATTTATACGGTATTATTTTAACATTATATATCACAGAAATTTTTGTAACCGGCAGTATGTGGATAAATGGTAAAAAAGAATTAGCGGCATGAAAAAATATACCTACATAATTCTTTTAAATCACAACGGAAGCCAGGATACGTGCGATTGTATTCTTTCGTTACAAAAAATGAATGCGACTAATTTTAAGATCATTATTGTAGATAATTCTTCGGATATTAAACAGTTTGATACTATTTGCGAGTTTGTTAAGAATCAGCAGATATCATTTGTGAGCTTTTTTCAAAATGAAGATAAAGAAATCGATAGCGAACAAATTATCTTAATAAAAGCCAAAGAAAATAAAGGTTTTGCACACGGTAACAATATTGCATTGCAATTTGGTATGATGCAAAATAATGCAGCCTATTTCTGGATTTTAAATAATGATACCGCTGTTGATTCTGAAGCATTGAACGAATTAATTTTGTATCACAAGCAGCATCCTAAAACTATTTTGGGCAGCAAATTATTGTATTTTTATAATAATTATATGATACAAGCTGTGGGCGGATCTTTTAACAAGACATTTTATATTTCTGAACATGTTGGCGAAGGGAAAAGTAAAAATATTTTAAAGAAAGATTTACCAATTATTGATTATCCGCATGGTGCTTCTATGTTTGTATCGAAATCATTTGTGGAAGACGTGGGTTTATTAAATGAAGATTTTTTTCTTTATTATGAAGAATTAGATTGGGTGTATCGCGCAAAACATAAAGGATATAAACCAGATTGGTGCGAAAAAAGTATTGTTTATCATAAAGAAGGCGCAACCATTGGATCATCTTACAAAAAAAAGAAAAGCATTTTTTCTGAAACCCAGCTTTTTATCAGCAGAAAAAAATTCATTAAAAAATACTATTCGTTAAGTTTTAAATTTTATTTTTCAAGCTTATTATTAATAGTAAACAGATTGCGCAAAGGACAGTTTACATTGGCTAACCAACTGATTAAAATTACATTTAATGACGTTAAATAAACAGGTAATTATATATTTAATAGTAATTTTTGCTGCTATTTACCAAGATTTCCCTTTGCATAATGTGGTGGGCGAAATTGGTAGGTCGCCTGTTGTGTTATTGGCGCCTTTTATGTTTGTTTATATTTTATCTAATCAAACAATAAAATTCAGTAATTACGCGGTACACTATTTAAAATACCTGCTTTATACTTTTTTAATATCGGCTGTTTTTCTCGCAATATCCTACATTCATAATGAAACACTCGTAGTTTTAGATGAAAATATCATTATTAAAACACTTAAAATGAGTGTTTATCCAATCGTTATTTTTATTCTGTATCAGTTTTTTTACTCGTATTTAAGCAATAATTTCAATAAAGTTAGAAACCTTTTTTCGGCAGTTTATTTAACACAGTTATTTATAACCTTGTTTTTAACGGTAGAGATATACTTTTTAAAAACGAATGAAATTTTCTTGCCCTTTTTACACACATTAGCAAAAAAATACTGGCGCGTTCGGTTATTAACACCCGAAGAAAGCTGGACAGGAACCATATTGATTATTTTTATTTTCCTACCTGTTTTCCTGATACATTATTTAAAAATAAAAGGATTTTGGAAATGGATGGTTTATCTGCAAAGTATCTATCTGTTTTTAGCTTACTCATTTGTAAGTGAATCAAAAGGATTTTTGTTGTTGGTATTGTTATCAATTTTGCCTTTAACACTATCGTATCTAAAGAAAAATAAGTATTTACGAAACGCATTTGTTGTAGCTATTGCACTGCTTTTAGTCGTAGGTGGTTATTTAGGTTTTGTTTTGCGTGAAATAATCGCAGAACAAATAACAACCAGCGGAACTTTCGGAACACGATTTTCATCCGTAATAACTTCTGTTTCGGTTTTTGTTTTATGTCCGTTAGGCGTTGGGTGGAGTGGTTTTGTAACGTATTACCCGCAGGTTTTAGAATATATTTTAGAATCAAGCATCGTAGATCAGTTCAATTTACAGGAAATTCGTGGATATTTATCAACAACCCAAGCCTTATCAACCAAAAGTGCGTTCTTTGATGAATTGATGTTCGGCGGAATTTTCTTCATTATTTTCTTTTATCAATTCTATATCAAAAGATATTTAACGTTAAGCAAAATACAGGATTTAGATTTTTATTTTTTAAGAATTCCGTTAGCGTTTGCAGTTATGGCAGGAATTGTTTATATTACCTATCACGTTAAATATGATGTGTGGATTTTCCTGGCAATTGCCGATGTTTTTGAAAAGAAATATAATTTAAAGAAGAATGAAGATAGCAGTAGTTAGCGGATTTATTCCTTCGCCTCCCATTTTTGGCGGAGCTATCGATGTTTGGGAACGAATAAAAGGACTCACTTCTTTAGGACACGAAGTTGATTTGGTGGTTACCGAAAAGGTAAATCCTACTCAAAAACAGATTGAAGAGATTGCTAAACATACGCGTCATTTTTTCTTTACACGCCGTAAAAATCAAATACATCAGCTTTTCAGCGAATTGCCTTTACAGTTTTTAAGTCGGAAAGGGTTGGCATCGATCGATATCAATCAAACCTATGATTTGGTTATTTTAGAAAGCGAATTTTGTTGGGGAATCACCCTTAATAAATCAATCAGTTATAAAAATATTGTGGTCCGGGTTCATAATATCGAAAGTCATTATTTTAAAATGCTGGGCAAAAGTTCCAACAGTTTAAGGCAGAAGATTTATTATAATTTGGAAACATCAAAAATTAAACACTTGTCTGCCTTGGTTTTTGATAAAGCCGATAAATTATGGTTTATTTCAAAAGACGATTTATCTGCTGTAAACCTTTTAAATAAGAGTGTTTTTATGCCTTTTCCTATAAACGATGAGATTGTTGTTCCGACGGAAAAAACTGGAAATAATGTGGTTTTTATGGGATCGCTTTTTATGCAGAATAACACTTTTGGTTTAGATTGGTATTTAAAAAATATTCATCCTTTACTGATAGCCGAAATTTCTGATTATCATTTCTACATAGTTGGATCTTTAAAGGAAGAAGATAAAGAAATTCAAGAAAAATACAGTCATTTGCCACAGGTAACTTTTGTTGTAAATGCGCCGTGTTTAAAGCAGTATTATCAAAAAGCAAAGGTGTTTGTAAACCCAATGTTTCATGGCAGTGGCGTTAAGGTAAAATCGGTAAATGCGTTGATTAACGGAGTTCCACTGGTAAGTACAAGTGTTGGTGCCGAAGGTATTGGTTTAACGCAAGATATGTATTTTCATGCCGATGCTATTTTTGAATTTAAAAATCAGATTTTATCGGTCATAAATAATCAGCAAAATGCCATTGAAAAAACCTTGAAAGCACAGGAATATCTTAAAAGAAATAATTACCTTGATGTTTTAAAAACCGAATTGAATGCGTTTAGCTAAAGTTTTTTATTTTAGTACCTGTGCGTTAGGACTTTTTCCAATTTTAAAACTGAACCATTTCTCTATTTTAATGATGATTTGGTTTGTTTTAGCATTGATAAATGCGTTTAAAAACAAAACATTTCCGCTTTTAAAAACACATAAATTTACCTTTTTAATATTGGCATTTTTGTGCTTAATGTATGTGTTTTACCTTCCGTTTGCAGAGAATTTTAAAGAGTTAGGTAAATCAATTACCAAAAGTCTGCCTTTTCTTATTTTTCCTTTAGGATTTATTCTGAACAAAGACATCGTTACCAAAAAATTGTTACAAACTTTTGGATCAGTTTATATAATATCGGTTTTTGTATTGAATGGTTTAGGTTGGATTAAAGTGTTCAATTTTGGTTGGAACAACGCATGGCAGCAAAACGATTTTTATCATCCTATTTTCCGGAATTTGTTTGCAGAAGGAACTTCGTTACACTTACCTTATTTAGGATTACTGACAATTTTCGCTGCTTTGTGGTTAACGTTTAAAATGTTTTTCAACAGAAAAATAAACCTGTTAAGTGTTTCTACAATCGTATTTTTATTGTTTTCGGCTTACATTTATTCAGCAAGAATGGCACTGGCATGTTATTTAATCGGTTTACTGTTTATCGTTTTTAAATCGATCAAAAAACAAACTGTAAAATGGAGCCTTTTAATTGCATTACCTTTGTGTGCATTGGCTTTTTTCTGGTTTTCGCCGATGAAGGAACGATACATAAAAGTGGTTGAAAAAGACTTGGTTTTACCAAATAAAGATCAAGAGCCGCATGAAGTAAATTACCGTTACGGAATTTGGCATTGTGCTACAAATCTGATATCAGATCATTTTGTGTTGGGAATTGGTGCCGATAATGTTCAAGAAAAATTAAACGATTGTTACAACGGATTTACCTATAAATCGTACGAAGATTTCAATAAGGTTACATACAATACACACAATCAATATTTCGATCAAATGTTGAAGTTCGGAATTTTCGGATTGATCTTATTCATTCTGGCATTGTTTTACTTCTATCCTAATTCGTCGGTTTTATATCAAACGTTTATAATTGTTGTTTCCATCAGTTTTTTAACAGAAAATCTTTTAGACCGCCAAATAGGTGTAGTGTTCATATCGTTGTTAAATACTATTTTTGTAATTCTTAAATTAAACAAGGTTGAAAAAAGCATTAGTAGTTGATTGGTTGGATAAATACGGCGGTGCAGAACGTGTGTTGACTTCTTTGCAGAACGTTTTTCAGTTTAATGAAACGCATGCTTTGGTAAACATCATGAAGGAAAACGATTTTAAAAAGATTTTCCCCAAAAATCACCATGTTAAAACTACTTTTTTACAGAAACTAGGCAACTATTTTAGAGTATTTTTCTTTACATTTCACTATTTTACATCAAAAATTAAAATCGATACAGACGTTGATTTAATTATTTCGTCATCACATGCAGTAGCAAAAGGAGTGAAAAAATCATCCGCTAATCAGTTGCATATCAGTTATTTTCAGGCACGAAATTTTAAATATATTTGGGATGAGGTTGATTTGTATTTTGGAAAAGCCGCTTTTTTATTTAAACCGCTAATTAATTTGCTTCGAAAGATTGATGTACGTCAGGCACAACGTCCAGATTATATCATAAGCAATTCAAAGTTTGTTCAAAATTGGGTAAAGCAAACCTATAACCGAGATTCGGTTGTAATTTATCCGCCAGTAAGTTTAGAGCATTTTTCCTTCTGCGATATTAAAGAAGATTATTACGTTGCAATTGGCAGAATTGTGCCTTATAAGCGTTTTGATTTGGTTGTTGAAACTTTTAATCAGCTTAACAAAAAACTGATTATTATTGGCGATGGCGATCAATTGTCAAAATTAAAAAGCATCGCAAAACCCAATATTCAGTTTACAGGCTATTTAGATTCTGCCGAAGTAAATAAAATACTTTCAAAAGCAAAAGCATTTATTCATATAGGTTTAGAAGATTTCGGTATTGCACCAATTGAAGCGCAGGCTTGTGGAACGCCTGTAATTGCTTACAAAGCAGGCGGAGTTTTAGAGACCGTTATCAACGGTAAAACCGGAATTTTGTTTAACGAGCAAACAACAGCATCTTTAATAGCAGCTATTCACGAATTTGAGAATAAAACGTTTAATTTATCTGAAATTAGAAACCATGCTTTTACCTTTTCTAAAGAACGTTTTGAAACGGAAATGAAAAACTATGTTTCAAGTTTTTTGCCTATTTAGATTTATTATGAAAAACTAATTTTAGATGTTTTTTATAATTATTTTAAACCGTACTTTTGCTTAACAAAATATTCACAAATGAAACGGGTATTAATTACAGGCGCTGCAGGTTTTTTGGGTTCGCATTTATGCGATCGCTTTATAAACGAAGGTTTTTATGTTATTGGAATGGATAATTTAATTACTGGCGATTTAAAAAACATTGCACATTTGTTTAAAAATGAACATTTTGAGTTTTATCACCACGATGTAACCAAGTTTGTTCACGTACCCGGAAATTTAGATTACATTCTGCATTTTGCATCGCCGGCAAGTCCGATCGATTATTTAAAAATTCCCATACAGACATTAAAAGTAGGATCGTTAGGCACGCACAACCTTTTAGGATTGGCAAAAGCCAAAAATGCCCGAATTTTAATTGCATCAACTTCCGAAGTTTATGGTGATCCGTTAATTCATCCGCAAACCGAAGATTATTATGGAAACGTAAACACTATTGGACCTCGCGGAGTTTACGATGAAGCCAAACGTTTTCAGGAATCGCTAACAATGGCGTATCATAATTTTCATGGTTTGGAAACGCGCATCGTTCGTATTTTCAACACTTACGGGCCAAGAATGCGCTTGAACGATGGTCGCGTAATTCCAGCATTTATGGGTCAGGCTTTACGTGGCGAAGATTTAAAGATTTTTGGCGATGGAAACCAAACGCGTTCTTTTTGTTATGTTGATGATCAAATAGAAGGGATTTTCAGATTATTAATGAGCGATTATCATTTGCCTGTAAATATTGGAAATCCAGATGAAATCACCATTAACGATTTTGCAAAAGAAATTATTCAGCTAACCGGAACCGATCAAAAGATAGTTTACAAACCCTTGCCAGAAAATGATCCGTTACAACGCCAACCCGATACTTCGTTAGCAAAAAAAATCTTAAATTGGGAAGCAAAAACCGACCGCAAAACCGGTTTGCAGAAAACGTTCGATTATTTTAAAACCTTATCGGCAGAAGAATTACAAAAAGAAGAACACAAAGATTTTTCTAAATACATTTATTAGTGCAACGCAAAATAGGTAGATATTCCAAGTATTTAAGACCCATTACCATAACTTTTGACTTAGTAGTTCTGGTGATTTTTGGTATTTGGCTGTTGCCCGACAGTTTTCAGGCAACTTATTTCTACTTTTACCTTGCCTTTTCGTGGATTGTAATATCAATCACTACTAAATTTTATCAGGTTTATCGTTTTACAAAACTCATTCAGATTGCCCAAAAAACAATCAAACAGTATTTTTTATTCGCCTTAAATATCTTTGCTTTAAACGGCTTATTTTCGCTAACAAAAGAGTACAATGTGGTTGGGTTTTATCTGTTAGCTACTGCAATTGTTATAGTTTTAGCAAAATACCTTATTTTTTGGCTTCTTAAATTGTTCAGAAAATATTACAAAGGAAATATACGTAGAATAGTTATCGTTGGTCACGATGATTTAACTGCTAATTTTATAAATTTTGTAACAGGAAACGATGATTACGGATATAAATTATTCGAAAGTTTTTCTTTGATGGATACTTCTCCCGAAGATGTTATTGTATTTTGTATAGAAAATGATATCGATGAAATATATTTAAGTTTAGAGAAAACCACTACAAATCAGGTTTCGTTTTTTATTGATTATGTAGATAATAATCTGAAACTTTTAAAGTTTCTGCCTTCACGAAAAGACTTGCTTTCTGCCAATTTAAAAGTCGATTATTACGGTGTGATTCCTGTAATGGCATCAAGAACAACGCCTTTAAATGATCCGTTGAATTACTTTATAAAAAGACTTTTCGATATCGTTTTTTCAACATTGGTCATCATTTTCATCATGTCTTGGCTAACACCGTTAATCGCTATTTTAATCAGATTAGAATCTAAAGGTCCTATTTTCTTCAAACAAAAAAGAAATGGATTAGATTACGAAGAGTTTAACTGTTACAAATTTCGGTCAATGTTTGTTAACGAGAATGCAGATATAGACGAAGCCGTAAAGAACGATCCCCGCATAACAAAAGTTGGTGCATTTATCCGTAGAACAAGTATCGATGAAATGCCACAGTTTTTTAATGTTTTTGTAGGAACCATGTCTGTAGTTGGTCCACGTCCGCACATGTTGAATTTCACAGAAAAATATGCCGTTAAGGTTAATAAATTTAAGGCACGCCATTTTATTAAACCCGGAATTACCGGAATGGCACAAACACACGGCTATCGAGGAGAAATTGAAAACGATACAGATATCATCAACCGAATTAAATACGATATTTTTTACATGGAAAGCTGGTCGCTACTGCTCGATATGAAGATTATTTACCTTACCGTAAAAAATGCAATCAAGGGCGAGAAAAAGGCGTATTAATCAGTTTTAAATCTTAATTTTGCAATAAATTACAACACACACAATATGAATATTTTACTATTAGGATCGGGCGGAAGAGAGCATGCATTAGCGTGGAAAATTACTCAAAGTACCAAATGCAGTCAGTTATTTGTAGCACCAGGTAACGCAGGTATTGCGCAAATTGCAACCAATGTTGCTGTAAACCCAATGGATTTTAACGCTGTTAAACAGTTTGTTTTAGATAACGCTGTAGAAATGGTAGTTGTTGGTCCGGAAGACCCATTAGTAAAAGGTATTTACGATTTTTTTAAGAACGATACTGCTTTAAACGGAATTCCTGTAATTGGTCCGTCACAACACGGCGCACAGTTAGAAGGAAGTAAAGAATTTGCTAAACAGTTTTTGGTAAAAAACAATATTCCTACTGCACGTTACGAAGCTTTTACAAAAGATACGGTTGAGGCAGGTTGCGAATTTTTAAAGACGTTAAACCCACCTTACGTTTTAAAAGCCGATGGTTTGGCTGCAGGCAAAGGTGTTTTAATATTGAATGATTTAGCCGAAGCACAGCAGGAATTAAGCAATATGTTGGTTGATGCCAAGTTTGGCGACGCATCATCTAAAGTGGTTATTGAAGAATTTTTAGACGGAATTGAACTTTCTTGCTTTGTTTTGACTGATGGAAATTCGTACAAAATTTTACCGACAGCTAAAGATTACAAACGAATAGGTGAAGGCGATACAGGTTTAAATACAGGTGGAATGGGCGCTGTTTCTCCGGTTCCGTTTGCCGATGCAGAATTCATGCAGAAGGTTGAAGAACGCGTTGTAATACCAACAATCAACGGCTTAAAAAATGATGCTATTGAATACAAAGGCTTTGTTTTTATTGGTTTGATAAAAGTAGGAAACGATCCGTTTGTGATTGAATACAATGTTCGTATGGGTGATCCTGAAACCGAAGTGGTTATCCCGAGAATAAAGTCAGATCTTGTGGAATTGTTCCAGACAGTTGCAAACCAAACGCTGTCAAACGCTGTTTTAGAAACCGACGAAAGAACCGCAACAACCGTAATGATTGTTTCGGGCGGATATCCTGAAGACTACGAAAAAGGCAAGCCGATTACTGGTTTGGATCAGGTTGAAGGTTCGATTGTTTTTCATGCTGGAACTGCAGAAAAAGACGGAGCGGTTGTTACAAACGGCGGACGTGTAATTGCGGTAACATCGTACGGAGAAAACTTTAAAGACGCTTTAAGACAGTCATACAAAAACGTTGAAAAAATAAACTTCGAAAAAAAATATTACAGAACCGATTTAGGTTTTGATTTGTAGCGAAAACACACCTCACAGGTTTTTAAAACCTGTGAGGTCTTAAAAAAATATGTTATCCTAATAAATTATAAAACCCCGACAGAGTTTGAAACTGTGTCGGGGTTATTATTTAAAGAAATATCTTTAAAAATCATTTCACACCAAAAAAATCATCAATTGCAGATAAATAATCCATAGAGTGTATCATTCGTATAACTTTAATTTCTTTTCCGGGTGAAGTTAATATTGTTGTGTATAACAGTGTATCCGTATCAATCTTTAGCGGACAGTTTTTGCAATATTTAATTTCGATAAATCTTTCAGTAACAACTTCAAACTTCAAATCTTTATATTTAGATTGCAAACGTAAACTATCGATTGTTTGTTGAATACCAAACCCAAAATCAGAATCAACTTCATAAATACCCTCTTCATCTTTTAATGATTCAAATTTTTCTTCACTTGGTCGTATAAATAGTATTTGGTTTCCTTTAATAACAGATAAATCGGTTTTGACAGAATTACTAAAAATTGTTTGAAAATCGATCTTCCATTTTTTATCAATGGAATTCCATATCAAGTAAGGAGCATCAAACCCTTTTAAAAAAGCAATTTCATAATTACCTTTAGAATCTATAGCGTAGTTAGGTTTTATACCAACTTCATTAATCTGAAAACCTAATTTTTTAAGGGTTTCCCAATCATCGTCAACAGGTAATTTATTATAATCTAATTTATATTTTTCTATATTCTTAATTATGTTATTACCAAATGTTATATCTGCTTTTCTTGTAATTTCAAGAGGAAGATTTCTATAAATGAAGAATCCAATTAGAACTAAAATTATAATTCCTAAAAGAGAAAGCATCAGTTTTTTCGTCATTTTCTTATAAAGATAGCAAAATAAAGATCATTCAAAATTAAAAAGAGTGCTGAAAAGCACTCTTTTTTTATGGTATTTAGCTAAATAAAGCTTTTAGTTCTGTTGCTTCGCTTGGTTGCATTTTACCTGCTAAAACCAAACTTAATTGCTTTCTTCGTAGAGCTGCTTCAAAACGACTTGTTTCTTCTTCTGTTTCAGGAGTTATCGTAGGTATTTCAATAGGTGTACCCATTTCATCAACAGCAACAAAAGTATAAATAGCTTCGTTTGCTTTTTGTCGGTTACCAGATTCACGATCTTCAATCCAAACATCTAAAAAGATTTCCATAGAAGTTCTAAAAGTTCTGGAAACCTTTGCTTCAATAGTTACCACACTTCCTAAAGGAATACTTTTGTTGAATGCCACATTGTTTACCGATGCCGTTACACAAATTCTGCGCGAATGTCTGCGGGCAGTAATACTTGCAGCTCGATCCATACGCGCAAGCAATTCGCCACCAAAAAGGTTGTTTAAAGGATTTGTTTCGCCCGGCAATACAATATCGGTTAAAATAGTAATAGAATCTTTAGGTGTTTTAGATTGCATAATTGATATTTTTTACAAAAGTAGCAGATTTATTTCAGAATAAAATAAAAAAAAGACCCGTAAAGGTCTTTTGTATAATTAGTTTTCAATAAAAATCCAAGCGTCTTTATTTACTTTTTCGTGTATCTGTCGTAAATCAGCCTGTGCTTCTTCTTGTGTTGCGTAGCTGTTGTAAACCACCTGACGCATATTGTGTTTAGATTTCGACAAATACTTTGCATTTGCGTAACCTTTTGCTTTTAATTCATCGGTTAAGATCTGTGCTTTGGCTTCGGTTTTAAAAGCACCTGCAACAATGTGAAAAGATTTGGTTGATTGTTGTTGTGTAACTTCAGCAATTTTCTCTTTTATAACCTTTGGCGCTTCAATAACAAATGTAGCTTGTTGCAGTTTTTGTTCTATTTGATTTTGAACATCCTTTTCAACGGCTAATTTTTTCTGCTGATAAACCTCATATTCCTGATACGTAGAAACCGAACTGTACAAACCAACTGCCGCAACAACTGCTGCTGCATAACGTATCCACTGTAAACGCGGTTTGTTTTTGGTTGATGTTGCTAATTCAATCACTTTAACTTCTGTTGGTTGCTGCTCACGAGTTAAAGCGGTTGCCATAACTGCAGTTAATCCAAAAGAAGAAGTAAGGTAATTGGTAGATCCAACAGGTTCAAACTGAATTTTCTGTTCGCTGTTTAAAGAAAGTTCACCAATGTTCTTTAAATAAACAATCTCTTTACCGTTCAAGTTTGCTTTCCATAACGAAATCTGATCCTGAATTAAAACAACAGCTTCGTTAAAAGAAATTTGTTCTTCTAAAGCAATGTGGTTTGCCAATAAACCATCGTTTTGTTGTAACAAACTGTTAAACAGTATGGTTTTTTTTGGCGGTGCAAATGTATTGCTGGTTTCGTTATAGCGTGCAGAAACAGTTTCGGTAATAAAAGCACCAAAACCGGGTACCGTTACACATTGGTAGCGGTATAATAATGCTGAAATATGTTTTTCGATCATCATAAGGCAAAAATAACCAATCAATACATTTTAAAGAAATTTATTCACAAATGTTATTAACAATTTTTGGCTTTTGTTGATAACATTTTGAGTTGGAATACTTTTCGAGTTTTTCAAATTTAAAAAATGATTTATATTTATAAAAGAATGATAATCAAAAAAATAAATGGATCAGTTAACTTTAACATCTTACCTTAAATTGTTGGCTTGCGATGGAGTAGGAGTTTTGTCTGCCCGAAAATTGCTCGATCTTTCTAAAAATGTAAATAGTTTGTTCGATCCTAGCAACAAGCAGTTTTTTGCTGATTTTAATATTCCGAAATCAATACAGAATGCACTTCTAAAGTTTGATAAAAACGATGTAATTCAGGAAGAATTAAAGTTTATAGAAAAGAACCATATTCATTGTGTTGGAATTTTAGATGATGCCTATCCTAAACTTTTAAAGGAATGTACCGATGCTCCGATACTTTTGTTTTATAAGGGCGATCTTTCTCTTCTAAACAATAATTGTCTGGCAATTGTAGGAACTCGTAAAATATCAGCCTACGGAAAAGAAGTTACAGCAAATTTAATGGAACATTTGCAACCCTACAAACCCACTATTGTAAGCGGAATGGCGTACGGAGTTGATATTGCAGCCTATCACGAAGCTCGAAAATGTAATTTACCAACTGTAGGAATTATGGGAACCAGTTTTGAAAAACTGTATCCTGCATTGCACAAGAATTTTTATAACGATTTGTTCAACAACGGACTAATTATTACCGAATATGCAGGTTTTAATACCTTGGTACCTGAACTTTTTACACGAAGAAATAGAATTATAGCCGGCTTATGTAGTGCGACGGTAGTTATTGAAAGTGCCGAAACAGGCGGATCCTTATCAACTGCATATTTTGCCAACGATTATGCTCGTGAAGTTTATGCAGTTCCCGGAAAAATAACCGATGATTTTAGTAAAGGCTGTTTACGATTGATACATGAAAACCGTGCACAATTGCTTTATATTTTTGATCATTTAATTTCGGATTTAAATTGGAATACAACTACAGAACCAAAGAAACAAGCGGAAGTTAAAAAGCAAATCAACTTAAATGATTTTACAGAATTACAGCAAACTATTTTAAAAACCCTACAAAACGAACCCTTGCATATTGATGAACTTGCTTTGCAAACACAACTATCAATGTCTGTTTTAAACTCCGAATTAATGATGTTAGAACTAAACGGAATTGTTGTTGGTTTGCCCGGAAAGGTTTTTAAAGTGAAAGGGTAAAAACCAATTAAATAACTCTAACAGAGTTTCAAACTCTGTTAGAGTTTTAGTTACAATAAAAACTTAAAACGAATACCCCAACTTCTCTCTAACTCGGTTTAAAGTACCGTTTGCAATAACAGAGGCTTTTGCAGCACCCTCTGTCAAGAAACGATCAACTTCTTCCAAGTTGTTCATGTAGTAGTTGTATTTTTCGCGTATGTCTTTAAACTTATCGCAAATCAATTCAAACAAAGCTTGTTTTGCATGTCCGTAACCGTAATTTCCACCTAAATAATTCG
>JAVXSC010000035.1:0-19061 GCA_036643355.1 Myroides sp. | reverse complement strand
CATAACGCTAATTGTAACCATGTTTATATCGTCTGTACGAGTGCTTGCAGGTTGGTTTCCTAATGAAGAAACTTTTACACAACTTTTAAATATGATGCCTTTTGCTCGATTTAATCTGGAATGGGTTATACCTGCAATACTTACATTTGTAATAACTTGTTTTGCTTTAGGCAGAAATTTGAATAGGAAGTAGATTATTCAAGATGAAAATTAAATCAAATACTCAATATCTCGGTTTTATATTGGGAATAATTTATGGGCTTGTTTTCAGATTAATTTCTGATGTGGAATATTTTGACGGATTTTATAATGTTTACAGCATAACATTTATTTGGGTTATTCCTACGCTTATAGGATTATTTCCCATTATGTTCTCGTCTAGCAAACTTTATTTATCGCCACTAAAATTATTTCTGTATCCTGTTTTAACTATCTTTTTGTTCTTGATTATTACATTGGTTAGTGGTCTTGAAGATGTTTTTTGTTTATTTATAATTGGTATTCCCTTTTTTATAGCGGCGGGAGTAATTGGTATTCTTTTGGGTGCTTATATGAAGGATAAAGTGATTAACAAAAAGGTTTATTCGATCTTTTTATTACCATTGATATTGAATCCTATTGAAAATATTATTCCAAATAAATCAGAAGAATTTAAGGTTGAGCATTCGATAATTATCAACAAAAACAAATCGGATATTTTCCCAAATTTGCTTGAAGTTCAAACTATCAATGAAAATCAGTACGGAAATGGTTTCTTTCAAATAGTAGGAATTCCAAAGCCATTGAATTCAAAAATGTATAGTGATGGAGAAAATCCATACAGAATTGGGTATTTCACAGATGATTTTGTGTTATATGAAAGTATTGATACGTTGAAAGAAAATGAATTTGTAAGCTTTAAAATTCATTTAGATAAATCGCAATTAAGAAATCAGCCAACAGATATTCATTTGGTACAGAGCGATTATTTCAAATTTGGAAAAATAAGCTACAGGCTAATCGAGATAGATGCAAATAAAACAAAAGTAATTTTGTCTTGCGACTATATATTGAATTCTAAAATGAATTCGTATGCGAATTTTTGGGCTGAAAAAATTATTTCCGACTTTGAAAAGCGATTGCTAAAATCGATCAAGATTAATATAGAAACATAAAAAAACCAACCGTTAAGGTTGGTTTTTTAATATTATTTCTTTTCTAATATCACAGACAGCTTGTTGAAATCTGCAGCGGCGTTTATAATCTTTTGATATTGCGGATACACGCTTGCTGGCAGTTCTACAAATTCATAATGTTCGGTATTTTTTACAATTAACTGGTTGCCTTTAATTTCGTAAGATGATATGAAATCGGCAACAACTTTACCTTGATAGGTTAACGATTGATTCATATTAAAAACTTCTGGGTTTTTAATCTTATAATCTGCCGGAAGCGTTAATGTAATGGTTCTGTCATACGAATGTGGATTGTCTATTTCTATAGGTAAAACACGTTCTTTTTCTTCGTACATTTCCATTTGTTTACCAATTACCTCGCCCACTTTAAATATATAATTGTTTCCGGCTTTGGTAATTAAATCTTTTGCATTGGCTTTAACATCTATCACAAAATGTTCTTTGCCTACAAATTCTAAACCTTCGTTTTTAGCTTCTACCGATGCAATTTCTGATTCAAATGTATAATTTTTCGCTATAAAAGTTAACATCTCTTGATATTCCGTAGGATCAGAAAAATCCTTTGCTGGTTGAAAATTTAATGATTCATAACCATTGAATTTAATTTTTGATGCTAACGCAGGATCGGTAACGCTGTTAGAAAAATCAACATGAATATCCATAACAGACATGCTTTGATTTTTTGGGAATTCAATTGTTTTAATTTCTGAAACGGGAACTTTAATACCACCAAAGGTTTTGGTTTTTACAAATAAGCCATGATTTCCGGCAAATTGGTCATCAAACATTGGTGTTCTGTAGGCTGGTGCTCCTGGTTCTACATAAACATCGGCTGTAGGAAAGTAAAAAAGTACTTCTTTAAAATTAAGATACGATTCAAAATTTGGATCAAAAATATTCTGAAAACGGTCTGTAGTAAAAACAATTTCATAAGGAACATTCATTTTTTTATACGCATTAGCATATAGTTTTAAAAGATCGAACAAATTTCCTTGTTTGTTTTTAATGATGTCTGCTAAATTTTCATTTGCCGAAAAATATCGATTGTATTGTATATTTTCTTTTATGTTTTTTTCGATATTCTGAATTTGCGCAAGCGGATCAGATGTTTTTTGAAATTTCTTTATAAAATTTTCTAATGCTTTTTCTTCTGCTTTTGAAAGTTCGCGGTGATAAGCTTCGTATAAGCTTTTAGCATAATCGGAATGATTGTGAATATTTTTAGTGTTGGTTGAAATATTTTCGTCTAATTTATAACTAAAGCGTTGACTGTTTTTAAGCATATTGCTTTGGCGTTCGTTATCAGGAATAGACGGAATATTGAAAGCTTCTACAAAAAGTGAGTTTTTTTCTTTATAGCTTTTTAGTTTGCTTTCGGCTTTAGGAAATCCATTGTACGATGCCGAACTAAACAATAAACGTTCTGGATAAATAAGTTCTATTGTGGTTCTTAAAACAGGAGCATTACTTTGTAATTTTAAGGAGCTACCAGAAATTTCGGGTTCTTTTTTTATAATGTGAAATTTTTCAATAATTGCTCCTTTTTCTAATCCGTTTACTGCAAAATAATTATACTTTGTTTGCCTTTGTTCGTCAATTTCTTCTTTAATATCAGATTGTTTCAACTCTATAATTTTGCCATTTTTAAGTATAACACGTAATTTATTGGCAATAAGATTATCGTTCATGCCGGCAGGAATGTAAACTTTGTTGTTACGTTCAATGGCATTATCAGAATTTATTAATTTTTTTTCATGTACAAGGCGGTATTCCGATGCTGTATCATCTTCAAAAACAAATTCAGATTTAATGTGGCGTTCTAAAATAATTTCTTCTTCTTTTTGAAATTTTGGATCTATTTTATATTCTGCTGTTGAAAATTCGTAGTTCTTAAACTCAAATTTCTGTGCTTTCATATTCCATACACTTACAGAAATGAAAAGGGTTAGTAGTACACTTTTAATTTTTATCATTTTTTTTGATTATAATGGTTTCTAGATAGTTTTCTTTTAGTTTTTTTAATGATTCGTTCCACAAAGCAAATTGCTGAGGTGCAATTAGTGTTTGCTTTATTTGCACATTGTAATTTAATTCTATAGTAGCATCTTTTTTAGAATAGCTAAAGTTAAAAGCTAGTAGATCGTTAGAAAAAGAAGCGTTTTCCGGTAAATGTGTTATTTCGGTTCCTTTTGGAATGTTTAGTGAAACGCGGTATGACTGATTACTTAAAAATTCGTGATCGTATGTTTGTGAACGGGTAGGTTCAAAAGAATCGTTTTGAAAAGGTTTGTCTAAGGTAAGGTTTACATACATTTCGTCGCCAGAACTTACCACGTAATTATCTAATTCAAAATTATAGGTAATGGTATAAGGTTGCTCGTTATTGTCGAAATCTTTTTCGGTAAAATCAGAAAGCTTAAACTTGTTATTTCCTTTTTCCAATAAAGAAAAAACATACTCTTTTCTATGGCGTGCATTGTCGCCAATTACATTACGACACTGTGTTGCTGCCAAACCATTTGCAGTGTACACACCTTTTCCAATAATTTTTTGTTCGGATAATGAAATATCTGTTACATCGGTAATGTTGTTTAACTGCGCATCAACTTCTGGCACTTTTGCGATAATGTACGAACTGCCTTGGGCAATAAGCGCTTCTTTACCTTGAATAAAGCCAGAAGGCATACCAAAAGGTACATTTGCATCTGTAGCATCAAGGTATATTTTCTTTTCGTCTTTAATATATGTCGCAATCATGTGATTGTCTACCGCAGGCGTGGGAAGTTGCTGATAGGTGTAAGGTAATTCACGTGTGCCAATCCAAGTGAAATTTACATTTGGTACATTCACATATTTAGCCATTTCGGTAATTATACTCGTCATGTCTTTACAATCGCCAAATTTACGTTCAAACACTTTATCTGCTTCCCTGGGAATAAATCCTTCATAACCGCTTTCAAACGCAACATATTTAATGTTTTTTTGAACCCATCTAAAAATGGTTTTCATTTTTTCGTCATTGGTAGTACAATTTTTTGTTAGATCTACCGTAAATGCTTTTAAATCGGCACTTTCTTTTAGGTTTATTTTTGATATGAAGTTGTGATAATATGCATACAGTTTATCAACAGATCCTAAAACAGGTACCAATTGATCTTTGGTTTTGTATTCTGAAATCCAAAAGTGAAGGTGTGGAGTTTCATACATATTTCCGGCAGAACCTCCATCGCCTTTCATGGCGGGTATGTTTTCTTTTTTAAATGTTGTAGTGGTAACGCCTTTTTTAGATTCGGTACTAATATCTAACGTGTTTTTATCAATATTAAATAACCTATAATCTATTTTTACTGTTTCTGGGTGACTTATTTTTAAGGTTCTTTTTTCGTTTACATAACCTGTTGCAAACATAAATCGGTGTAGTAAAAACGGATCGGCAAATTCAATTTTATACTTTAAAACTTTTTTGCTACCGCTGGTAAGGTTGGCATAATTAAAGGTTTTAAGTTTTACATCGCTATCAAAAACACTTTGGCGGTCTAGTTTTTTATCTGCAATATGTGCAACATCGGTTTTTTTTTGTCTGCCGTTTATAGTGTTTAACGTATAAGCTTCGTATGATTTTATAGGAGAAAGATCAGAAAAAACAATGCTTTCTACGGCGCTAAATCCACCTTTATCACTAATAATCATAGACTCTTCGTGGTTATCTTGCGAGATAACCAACTGATTGTTTTTGTTGACGTCTATATGATAATGTTCTACATAATCTGTTACGATTTCTGATTGTCCCGGATATTTTTGTTGCGGGTTTGAAATAGGTTGTGCATTACCAAGAACGCCTGAAAACAGTAAAACTATTAAGCTAAATCGCCACCAAAATATCTGAATCATAGGTGTAGTTATGTTTAATTTTATTGTTTTCATAAATTTTATAGTTTCCGTGAAGTTCATCTTCAGAATAATTGGTTTCAATCAGTTTGTCGCCGTTTTTATCAAAGTAAATGGTGTTTCCTTCTTGTTTGCCATTTATAAATGACGTTTGCATATAACGCTGACCGTTTTCGTAATTAATATGTTGACTGCCGTTTAACCAACCAGAATTGTATTGAACATGGTATGCTAACGATCCGTCTTCGAAGTTCAGCTTATAATCGCCATTATAAAGAAAGTTTTTAAAATTAATTTCTAATGCCTTTTTTCCGTTTTTATAATAGGACTCTATTTTATTAGTTTCTTTAGTAAAAGGTGTTTTGCTTGATAATTCGCCATTTTTATCTACTGTTTGATAGCTTGTTGGTGTGTCATAATAATAATGAATAATTGCAAGTGTTTCGCCGTTTGTTCCAAAAATAGTGTTGGTTCCATGACGTTGGTCGTTAATATAATTTACCTCGGTAGATTTTTTATTTATTCCCGGAATAAAGATCATTCTTACAAAATTTTCTTTACCCCATTCAAACTGCAAACTGTTGGTAGGATTGCCTAAATGATCATATTTTTTAGAAAAACCGTGGCGTTTACCTGCAAAATAATCTGCTTCATATATAAGTTTGCCGGTTGGGGCATTGTAAATTTGTTTTCCGTGTAATACGTTATTTACATAGTTTTCTTTGTTCAATACTAAACTACCCGCTTGTTTTACAGATGTTCCGTGTAATTGTCCGTTTTTTAGTTCAACAGTTTTAGTAATTGCGGTAGTTTCTTTAATAGTAAATTTTCCGTTTTTTTCTGCAAAATCAAAAGTAGAAGGTGTATCTAACAAGTAAAATGTAGAAGCTAAAGTTAAATTAGAGCTTAGTATATCTTTGCGATAAAGTGTTTGGTTTTGTGTGTAACTAAACTTTTCGTTTTCTAAGTTATTATTAGTGTAGAATGAATTTGTAGAGATTTTACCATTATCATAATACAAAATTTCCGGACCATTTAAACCGTTTTCATCATAATACTGTGTGTATTTTATTTTGTTGTTCCAGAAATCTTCAAACAAACCATTGTATAGATTTTCTTTGTACGAAACTTTATAATCTCTTTGACCGTTGTTTAAAAATGTTTCAATTTTTAAATAATCTCCATTATTATCAAAAGTTGTTTTGCTTTTTAAATATCCTAACTCATTATAATAGCTCCATTCGCCAACCGGTTTACTTTTTTCGAACGATCCTTCTGCAATAAGATTTCCTAATGCATTGTAATTTTGGTACTGCGTTTTATCTTTGTTTTTTAACGCAGGTGCATTCGCAAATTGAAACTCTGAATGGCTGTATTTTCCATTTTTGAAAAAGTGTGTTTGATATTTATGTCCGCTTTCATCAAAGCTTTCTGTAGAAATTAAGTTCTCTTTTGCGTCATAATTTTCTTTTTCAAGAAGTTTTCCATCAACAGAAAAAAGCTCACTAGAAACAATTTTATGATCTTTATAAGTAATTTGGTTTTCTATTTTTTTGTTAGAATGGTAGCTTGTATAAGTTACAGGTTTTCCTTTAATGTATTTAGATTCTAATTTTAAGGTGCCGTTGTCGTAATATTCTAAAAAATCACCATCTATTTCATTATCTGTGTAGTTGGTGTTTAATACCAAAGTGCCTGTTTCGTTATAACGTTTGTATTCGCCGTTAAATAAACCATTTTTATAATTTGCAATTATTCTTTTTGTACCATTAGCGTAGAAACATTCCGAAAGTCCGTTATAAGAATCATCTACATAAGTGCCTTCACAGTTTTTGCCAGATGTAGGATAGTAAGTTGTGTATTTACCGTCTGCCTTACCGTTTTTAGAATTTAAATCTAAAATTAATTGTTTGTTTACGTCGTAATTTTTTATAGCGCCAGTTATTTCTCCGTTTACATAATTTTCAGAGTAGTTTAAGTTTCCATTAGTTTGGTAATAATTTTTTACACCGTTTAAATTATTGTTTTTATAAGTAATGTCTGCCTTTTTTGTGCCTAAAAAATCTTCTACAATTCCAGTTCCTTCTAATTCATTTTCTTTATTAAGGGGTAAAAAAACTTTTTCGTTGTTTTCTCTAAAAACTTTATATTTTTGATTTGCTCTGTAACCAATAAAGTAGTTCTCTGTTATTTTTGGGATTAAAAAGTTATCTACGTAATTTTTAATTTCTTTATCGTTTTTAGAATATTCTTTTTCAAAATTGGAACTTATAGATCCAAGTGAAAGGTATAAATAGTTTTTTGTATGTTTTGCCAACGCAATTTCTTTGAAATGTTTACCAAATTGATTTTCAAAGTAGCCGTTTTTAATATCGTGCGTTTCAAAATAATCAATAATGGCTTGCATGTTTCTTACAACAATATCATCAATCCCAATTTTTAATTGATAATTTGTATGATACTGAACTTGAGCGTTTAAAATTTCTTCTAGTTCTTTAAATTGATCGCCCGTTTCTGAATATTTTAATGTTGGTTTGTTGTTGTAGTTTTGGTGGTATTTTTTGTTTAAAGTACTTAATGCACTTATAGAGTTTGATGAAAGAGGTTCAAGCATTAAAAAGGTCATTAACGACAAACTGCCTTCTACAATTTTACCGTCTTCTAAAGCCAAATTACCTAAATGAAATAGTACACTTGTGTGCGAAGGATCTATTGATATGATTTTTTTATAAAGATCTAAAACTTCTTGGTTTTTTTTCTGTTTATAAAGAACTACCGCTTTATTTAGTAGCAAATGTGTAGATTCTGGATTATTCTTTAAGCCTAAATCAAACATTTGTATTGCTTCATCTAGCTTATTATTTTCACTTAAAACAATTCCATGAAGTGCTAATAAATAAGGTGCTTCTAAATGTTTTTTTTCTTCGAAAAGTTGTGTTGATAGTTTTAAAGCTTCATCCAGCTTTCTATCTGCAAGTAATGAATTAATAATTTCGTATTGAGCAGAAATATATTTTGGATCGCTAATATTTACTTTACTAAAATCTGCTATTGCTTTGTCGTAAGCTTTGTTGTTATGTTGTTCTATACCCGAAGAAATAAATTCTTCAGCCGAATACGTTTGACCAAATAAAGGGATTGAAATTAACGTTAGTAGCGTTAAATACTTGTTTTTCATAAGTGTTAGGTTATGTGAGATTGTGTTAAAAATAACTTAATAATTCAAGTAAATATAAAAAAAAGAGCCATATTAAAAAATATGACTCTTAAAAAAAATATGTTTAATTTTATCTGTTGGCATCAGCCGTCCAAGTTGAACCATCTTTTAAATACAGAATGGTTAATTTACTTGCTGTAATTCTTATGTAATGTGTTTCGGTAGAACCAATCATCACTGCAGAATTTTCGTTTTTCTCAATTTCGATTCCGGTAATATCAGGAATACTGTCCGAAAATAAGAAGTTGTATTTATCACCTACTTTTACAACCTGTACTTGTCCGTTGTCATTCGATTTACTTTCATCGCCGTTGGCAAATGTTACTTTACCGTTGTATCTACCAATAAAAAAATCGTTGTTTGCTGGATCGTCATCATCACTACATGCTGTAAAAACAAAGATTGATAAACATAAAATTCCGAAAATCTTTAAAATACTTTTCATAGCTTTTTAATATTTAATGTTACAATGTGTATAAACCAAGCATTGTGCCACAACATAGATATCGCTAATTAAAGGGGTTGTAATTTATCAGAAATACAGATTATGGTTATTTTTTCTACAAAAAGTGTAATTTATCGTACTAAAAACTTCTTTAGATAGACAGTTGCAAGCATCGCACCAATACCTGCCATACCCACACCAACCAATACAGGCGAATTATAAGCATAACCAAGTGTGATTGGGATTCCACCTAAATAAGCTCCTAAAGTATTACCAATGTTGAAACTCGCTTGTCCGGCTGCCGCAGCAATATTTTCAGATCCTTTTGCAGATGTAATCAGCATCATTTGCAATGGCGACCCAATAGTAAAAGCGACCAAGCCTGTAACAAATGCCATTACATAAGCTAACGATGTTATGTGTGCCGTGAAATAAACCGTAACCAGCGTAAGTGCCATAGTGGTAAAACACGCAATAGCCGCTTTTGTAGGCGAAATGGTATCAGCCAGTTTACCGCCTAAAATATTTCCGATGAACATTCCCAAACCGACTAAAACCATAATAAACGGAACGCGGTCTTCTTGTAAACCGCCCACTTTAGTTACCATTGGCGATATATAGGTGATCCATGAAAACAGGCCGCCGGTACCAATAGAAATAACAGCAACGATTATCCATGCCTTTGCCTGCTTAAAGTATGAAAGCTGCTGTTTTAAGTCGCCATTTGTTTTGTTGTTTATATTAGGCAGCCAAAAATAGATACTTGCAATGGTAATTAATCCCAATGCGGCAATGATTCCATAAGTAATTCGCCACGAATAATGATGCCCAATGTAGGTACCAAGCGGAACGCCTGCTAAATTTGCAATGGTCATACCGGTAAACATAAAGGCAATTGCCTGCGCTTCTTTTCCTTTTTGAACCAACTGTGCAGCAACTACAGATCCTACACCAAAAAAGGCTCCGTGTGGCAAGCCCGACATAAATCTGCTAATTGCCAATGTGTTGTAATCGGGTGCAATTGCAAACAATCCGTTGAAAACTATAAAAAGTAACATTAATAGCAACAACACTTTTTTAGGCGCGATCTTTCCCGTAAAAATGGTTAAAATAGGTGCGCCAACCACAACACCCAATGCATATAAAGCAATAAAATGGGCTGCTTGGGTAATTTCAATCTGCTGGTCTTTGGCAATATCCTGCAAAATTCCCATCATGGTAAATTCGGTCATACCAATAGCCAATCCGCCAAATGCCAAAGCAATTAATCCTTTATTCATCTTCTTAAAATATCAATTTGCAAAGGTAACGCTTACTTTACAAAAGCAGGCGACTGGCGAAACTTCTTTTAAAGGCTGTGTTGTTTTAACGTTATCATTTGTTTTAATTTCAAAAAAAACATAAAAAATTAATAGGCGGTGCATGAAATTTAAATGGAATTAATATATTCGTACTATTAAATTTAAAACAGTTAAAGGCTTAAAAGCAAATTTTTATGAAACAGAGTATGTCTGAAGATCAACAGTTCATTTTTGACTCGATTTACACGCAGGTACGTTCAGGATTTTATAGTTTGGAAGACATTCAAACCAATATCATCGAAGAAATAGAAGACAATGGTTTTGAAGACGAGATATCGGAAGAATGGGCGTACGAACAGATTGATCGTGTGAACGAAGAGCTTTTAAAGGAAAGTGAGTCTTGGGGCGAAAACACGCAAACAACGCGCTTAATTGCTGCTTTTGATGAGTTGGCAGAATCTAAAATCATTGCACTGCATTATACAGGATTTACCATTGATGACGGGGAATACGAAGTTACGGAGGTAGAGCGTACTTTGATTGATAACGACGAAAAATCGGAAGGGTACTGTTTTTACCACGGTCAGGATATGGAACGTGCCGTTCGTGGCGAAGGTTTGTACATCAGTTTTCAAAAGATAAACAACGTAAGCGATGTTGTTAGCAGAGAAGTTGCTCAAAAAATTGTGGAAGTTTTACAAAAACACGATTTAAAGGTTGATTGGAACGGAAAAGCAGCAACACGCATTTTTCTACCCGATTTTAAATGGGAACGAATTTATAACGAAGACGATCGCGATTTGTTGAATTACAACTATGTAATCGATGCGATTTTACTGAATAAATAACAAAAAGCCACTCAATTGAGTGGCTTTTTTAATTAACTAATTCTAAAAAAATGAAATCATAAGCGGTTTTGTTCGTCGGTTTTTTCTACTCTTTGCGCTGTTTTTAATGACTGGTTTCCGAATTGGTAGCGTAACGTAATCATGAAATTTCTGGTATCGGCAGCATCTAAAAAGTAATTGTTCTGGTTGGCGTATTTTGTACTGATCTTTGTTTTTTCGCTGTAAAAAATATCGTTAAAAGCAATCGATGCATCTAACTTCTTATTAAAAAACTTGCGTGTCATTTGTAACGATGTGCTTGAAAAGCTTGATATGTTAAACGTTCCTTGAATGGTTGGCGATGTATAAAAGAAACTCGTGTTTAAAACCCAGTCGGCAGCTTGGTTTAACTGAATCTGTACATTGGTTCTCCCGTTAAAAGTTAATCGTTTATTCTCGTACAACTGGTTTTTTAAATCCCAAAAATACTGTTGGCGGTATTCGGTATTTGTACTAAAATCGACAGATAATTTTTCAGAAATTTCAAAGTTTTTGTAAAGTTGCAAACCTGCAGCGTTTTCAGATTTTATATTGGTGTATCGATACATTAAATTTTTGGTTTCCGGAATTTGAAAGTTGATTTCCATCGCAGGAAATTTCTCATAACGGTAATAAGGTGTAATAATTGCGTTTTTAAAACTGTAATTTAGTTCGATATTATGCGTAATGGTTGGTCGCAAACGCGGATCACCCTGAAAATAAGAGAATTCGTTGTAATAAGATTTTGCCGGATTTAACCAAGAATAATAAGGTCGCGTAATTCTTTTTCCGTACGAAATGCCCAACTGGTGCGAATTCTGAAAATTGTATTGCGCATACAATGTAGGAAACCATTGTAAATATGACTGTTTGTTTACATCGGCAGGTTGTTTTACCACGCCTTCCAACTGTGTATATTCTGCACGTAACCCGGCTTTAAAAGACCATTTTTCCAAATCATAACTAAAACTACTGTAAGCTGCGTAATTTTTTTCAGTATAATTAAAATCGTTGCTTTTATAAGGATTTAACTGTAAATTTCCATTGTCATCATCAGAAAAAAGCATAGTGAAATCAGACGAAATGGTGCTGAACTTTAATCCGTTGTCCCACATAAATTTGTCTTTTTTGTACGAATCATCAACCTGAACGGCAAAAACCTGCGTACTGCTTTCTTCATCATTCGTAAATTGATTTCTTGAAGTTGGGTATTGCGTAATGATATCCTGAAACTTGGTTTTTGAATTGTTGGTAAATTGAGCGGTTGATGAAAATGTGTGATCTTTTATTTTCTTCTGAAATTGTGCGTAGGCATTGATCTGATTGTTGTTTTCGTTATGATCGTTTATCGTGTTAAACTGTGAAATTACATCGTTTGCGCTGTTTGTGATTACCGTTGGAATGTTGTATAAACCGTGTGAATTTGGGTGGTAAAATCCATTGATTCCCAAATTAAAACTGGTTAGTGAATCTTTTTCATAACCAATCATAGCGTTCCATGTATTTTGCGATTTGCTGGTGTCTTTACGGTTTGTAATGGTTCTCCAAGTGGTAATATCTTCTTCGTAAAAAACATAATCGTTGCTTTTGCGCACATAATTACCGCCACCGTGATAATAGCTTGCAGCAAAATTCCATTTACCAACATTGTAAAAATTGCTTATTCCGGCTACACCTTTGGCATACATACTTTGCTCGTATTTACTGAAAAGCGTGCCTTTGTACCCCAACAGTTTGTTCTGTTTTAGTTTGATGTTTACAATGGCAGCGCCCGATGCTTCGTACTGTGCCGGCGGATTTGTAATAACTTCTATAGCCTGCAGTTCGTTACCCGGAGTGTTTTCTAACAACGTTTGCAGCTCTTGCGACGACATCATCCATCTTTTATCGTTAATAGTAACCAAAACGCTGTTGTTGTTGCGCACCTGCAAACTGCTGTTTTTAACGGTGATGTTTGGAGTGCGCTTTAAAATTTCCCACGTATTTAAATTGCTTAACGAACTGTTTTCAACATCAAAAACCATACGGTCAATTTTCTGTTTTACTTTTGGGCGTTTAACGCTGATGGTTAATTCGGTTAGTTGTTCTTCTAATGGAATCAGATATAATGTTAATCCGTTTTTTTGATCTTCGGTATAAATTTGCTGTTGTAACGGCTCATGAAAATCATCGTTAATTTCCAAAATAATTTCGGGTTGATTTGTGATGATTTCAAAATTCCCTAATGAATCTGTCGCTATCGATTGCTGATAGTTTTTTGAAACATCAAGAATTCTAATTTCTAAATACGAAACCGGAGTATTGTCTTTTGTGTAAACCGCGCCGCTAATATTTTGTTGCTGTGCCCAAATCTGCATACAGCAGAAAAGCGTCAAAACAAGTGTAATTTTTTTCATGTGATTATTTTTTACAAATGTGTGGCTATTTTTGCAGTGCGTGGGTTAACGAACGGTTAATGGGCGGTTAACGTGTTTTTACACATAATAGTTTTTTTATATTTGTTACTGATGAAAAACGTAAGAAAACATCCTATCCTTTATTTTTCGCTGTTGTTTGTGGTACTCGCTGCAATACAGTCGTACTTTTTGTACAATACCGTTTTGCTGAAAAAGAACGAAATTAAAAGTAAAGCCAAAGCAATATTTGAGAAGTCAACGGTTGATTATTCGTTTTTGGAAGATACACGTTGGGATGAAAGTTTATATCTGTGGCAAGAATTCGATAGTAAAGCAGCTGCCCGACAGCATTTTGAAACAGAAATGAAATCGAAAAACGACAGCTTTGCCAGAGAGTTGCGCGCATATGTGAAACAACAATACAAAGAAAGCGGTTTAGAATTAGCGTTTAAAAAAGAATTGTTGGGTGTGTACGATAAAACCTACAACCAGCAAATAGTTTCAAAACCTATTGTTATTTATACAACTAATCCTAAATCTATTGCAAATTATTTGTTGAGTGAATCAAAATGGGAATCTACCCAATCTAGTTCAACAACCGAAACACAAAGAGATACGCTGAATACAAAAAGTTTTGACGATAGAATTGATATTGCCCGCACTTATGAAAAATCTGTTTCTAAAACCGATGAACGCAGTTATGTGATTCAGCAGGCAATGTATTACGATATTTTAAATATGAATATGATTCTGTTTAAAGAACTTTGGGGGTTGTTCGCGGTTTCGATATTTATAATGATTATGGTGCTTGTGTTGTATTTTCAATCGTACAAAAAGTATAACGAACAACGAAAGCAGGTTTTATTGCTGCACGATACCATTGATAATATTTCGCACGAATTTAAAACGCCTTTGGCAACGTTGAAAATTGCTTCAAAACAAATTCAGAAAGCGTACAGTACAGAAACGCTTACGTTAATGGATCGACAAATTAATCGGTTGGAACATCTTTTAAAACCTTTGAATACGGAAGATTCTCAAAATCAACACGCAACAAAAAAGCAGATTGTAGAATTTACAAATGATTACAAAACATTGTATCCGAATATTAATTGGCATGTTTCTATTCAAACTCTTACCGATGAGTTAAAGATAAATTCTGCCGATATTGAAACAGTTTTAGGAAATCTGATGGATAACAGTATTAAATACGGAGGTAAAAATATTAAACTTACTATACTTCAAAACGAAAATGCCTTAAAAATTGATGTTATTGATGACGGAATCGGTATTGCAATGAACGAACAAAAATATATTTTCGACAAATATTATTGTGTTCCCGTAAACAACATTCACAGCGTTAAAGGTTTGGGTGTAGGTTTGTATTTGGTAAGCAAAATTGTGCAGAAATATCAGGGGATTATTCAGGTTAAAAGCAATTTGGGCAAGGGTTGTCATTTAAGTATCGAACTATGAAAAAAGTAGCAGTTTTATTGGTTGAAGACGAGTATGATTTTGGTTTTATATTGAAACAATACCTCGAAATGTCTGAATTTAATGTGCATTGGTATCAAAATCCTATACAGGCTTTAGATAATTTCACGGTTGTAAATCAATGCGATATTGCTATTTTAGATGTAATGCTGCCTGAAATGGACGGATTTACCTTGGCAAAAAAATTACAGGAAAAGAATGATTTTCCTTTTTTATTCCTAACAGCAAAAAATCAACAGATCGACCGTATTTTAGGATTAAAACTCGGTGCCGATGATTATATCTCCAAACCCTGCGATCCCGAAGAATTAATCTTACGGATAAAAAACATTCTAAACCGCAAAGGCTATAAATCTGTAAACGATGAAATACTTATAGGCAGTTATATTTTCAAACCAAAACAGTTGATATTACAGCATTCAGACACAGATTATCAGTTGACCGAACGTGAAGTTTCGCTGCTTTTACTCCTTACACAATACAACAATCAAGTGGTAACACGCGAAATTATTTTAGAGCACGTTTGGAAAAATACCGATTATTTTACCGGCAGAAGCATGGATGTTTTTATAAGCCGCTTACGGAAATACTTTCAACACGACGATCGTATAAAAATCCAATCAATCCGTGGTGTGGGTTTTCATGTTGTTTTTCCGGTAGATTAAATCAGATCGAATCAATTAGCAATTTATGAAAATCAATCAACGCTTTTAACGCACCAATTTTATCTTCAAATTCTAAATGGTATTCGGTAGAAATATTCCATTTTCCGTTAGTGTAATTTGATGTTATATGTGGTTCAAACGCATTTTGTTTTGCGATTTTCTCTAAACCAGAAGCTATTGCTGTATTTTGAAGGGTATTTTTTAAAGCATTATTGGTACACGATATTTTCAACATTTCTTTTTTACGTGAAAATAAGCTCATAAAATGATTGCGGGAAGTAATCTCAAAAGAATGAAAATTGCAATTGCTTAAAGTTACATCAACTTTTCCTAAATTATGATTTCCTAATTCATTACTAACGTTGATTATCATATTTTTATACGGTATTTCAATGTGATATTCACTAATCGTCATTCTGCTTCCGCCAACACCACCAACTTTAAAATCGTTAAAAGAAAAAATAGCGTTTTCATAAGAATCTGCTAAAGCTTTGTATTCATTTTGCATTTATAAAACAGATTTAAGTTTTTATAAATATAGCAACTCTGTAATTATCAACAATTATTATCGACAGTTTTTAAGAAAAAAACTATCTTTAAATAAAAAATGAAATTTGGAAAAGTTGCCGATCCATCTTTGGTCGATTTTACCTTACCACCAACTCCACCCGAAACTTATTCTGTTTTAGGAAAAAATACTAAAGGTAATTTCGAGGTTTTTGTTGGTTGCGCCAAATGGAACAAAACCGATTTAAAAAACTTCTATCCCAAAGGCACAAAAGACGAATTGACATATTATTCGCAGCAGTTCAACAGTATCGAGCTGAATGCTACCTATTACAGTTCGCCGTCTAAAGATCAGGTGCAGATTTGGAACGATAAAACGCCTGAAAGCTTTAAGTTTTTTCCTAAAATTCCGCAATCAATAAGTCATTACAGCAGGTTGTTAAATACCAATGAAAAAGTATTGGCGTTTACCGATGCTTTAGCGTTTTTCGAAGATAAGTTAGGAATGATTTTTCTACAAATGCACGAAAATTTCAAATCAAAAGATTTCGATCGATTACAGAAATTCATTGAAGAATTCCCAAAAGGTTTTCCATTAGCTGTTGAGGTTCGTAACGAAGAATGGTTTGCAGATAAAACCATTTTCAATCAATATTGTAATTTGTTGCAAAAGCATAACGTGGCAAATATTATCGTTGATACTGCCGGTCGCCGCGACATGTTGCACATGCGTTTAACGGGCAACACGGCTTTTGTGCGATACGTTGGTGCAAATACCGCCGACGATTATGATCGATTAAACGATTGGCTTACGGTTCTTAAAGATTGGCGCGAAAGCGGTTTGCAGAAACTGTATTTCTTTATCCATCAAAATACCGAAGTTGAGTCGCCTTTGTTGGCAACACATTTCATAAAGCAGTTGAATGATGCTTTTAAATTGGAACTTCCGTATCCCGGAAAAAATGATTTGTCACTATTTTAAAATCGAAACAAATGGAATCAACATTTATAGAAAGTGTAAAAAAGCAGTTTGCCTATTACAAGCATTTGGGCGATAAAACCTTTGAACAGCTACAGGAACCTGATTTTTTTTGGCAGTTTAACGCAGAAAGCAACAGCATTGCCGTTATTGTGAAACATTTGTGGGGAAATATGCTTTCGCGTTGGACCGATATTTTTACAACCGATGGCGAAAAAGAATGGCGAAACCGTGACAGTGAATTTGAAACCAATTTAAATTCTGCAACCGAAGTTCTGGAAAAATGGGAAGCCGGTTGGAATTGCTTGTTTAACACCTTGAACAGTTTGTCTGAAAGTGATTTGAACAAAATCATCTATATCCGTAACGAAGGACATACGGTGCAGGAAGCCATTAACCGACAATTGGCGCATTACCCTTATCATGTGGGGCAGATAGTTTTTATCGGCAAAATGATCCAAAATGAAAAGTGGCAGTCGTTATCAATTCCCCGAAATAAGTCAAACCAATACAATGCTGAAAAATTTTCAACAGAAAAACAGCGCAGGCATTTTACCGATGATTTATTGAACGATAAAAACAAGGAATGATATGGGATTATCAATCAAAAAAATACTGAAACAAACCGATCACCGAACTTGGGATTATCCTAAACAGCCTTATAGTTTTTATCAGGAATGGAACCGCGCCTTGTTTTTTCATTGGAAGGTTGATGCCGATGTTTTGCAGGAATTAATTCCAGATGGCTTAACAATTGATCTGTTTAATAACGAAGCTTACGTTTCGTTGGTGGCATTTACTATGGAAAAAATCCGACCGCGATTTTTGCCTCCGTTTGCGCCAATTTCCAATTTCGATGAGATCAATCTGCGAACTTATGTTGTGAAGGACGATATTCCGGGCGTATATTTTTTAAATATCGAGGCAAGTAAAATCATTTCGGTAGCCGTATCAAAATTATTGTCGGTTTTACCTTATGAACATGCCGATATGTATCGAAACAACAAAGATTATTTTCAATCGGTTTTTAAAAAGAAGAACTTTTCGTTTGTTGCAAAGTATGAAATCGGAACCGAAATAACAAACAAAACCGATTTGGACTGTTTTTTAACCGAGCGATATTGCCTGTATGTTGATGCCGATGAAAATTTGTATCGATACGATATTCATCATATTCCTTGGCCTTTGCATCAGCTAACGCTTTACGAATTGCAGACAGATTATGTTTTGGGCGATTTAAATTTGAACGAACTTCCTTTAAAAGTACAGTATTCAAGCGGTGTGCAGGTTATCGCGTGGAATAAAATACAAGTTTAGTTTTTATGGAAGATTTGTATAACAGCATCATGCAACAGGAAGTTACTGCCGGCTTAATGATTGGCGTGCTAGTAGTTTCACTTATTGTGGCATTTTTTCATTACATGATATTTACCGGATTGTACAAAATTAATCTGGGCAAATATTTTTTTGCAGTGTATCCGTTACTGTTGGTGGTTCTCTATTTTATTCAACCACAGTTTATGTTGATTGGGATCGGCGGTTTGTTCGTGTTGACATTTCCAATGGCATTGTTAGGAATCGTAATTATTGCGCCTGCTTTAGGTATTAGAGAACGCGTAAATTATCAAAACAAACAGCAGGAATTAGCCCGAATTACCAATAAAAATGCACAATATCTTAAACCGACAAAAAAGAAAAACTGGATTTGGGAATTATTAAAAAGTCTGTTTTTTATTGCATGCTTTTTTGGATCATTTGCCGTTTTAGGATTTTTCGGTCCTATTTTATTAATCGTTTTAACAGCAATAATCGGTAAAAAAAGATCGGGGAGCAGTTTAATGAAGCTGCAAAAATCACTGCCTACATCAAAAATACGGTCGGTTGCAATGGGATTGGCAGAAATTCAGGGAAAAATTATAATTGACGAAGCCTTAACAAGCCGAGTTAAAAGCAAGCGTTGTGCCGGATATTATTATTTGATACAGGAAATAAGTCACGACGATGACGGTAAAGAACAATTGTCAACCATACATACCGATTTTTTGTACAATCCGTTTTTTTTGGAAGATGAAACTGGAAGAATAAAAGTAATTCCCGATAAATTACAGTTACTTCACTTTAGCGAATA
>JAVXSC010000034.1:10916-19109 GCA_036643355.1 Myroides sp. | reverse complement strand
AAAACATAAATAAGTAAAATAATAATACAATTCATTGCCATAATTTTAGTAACACATAAATAAATAATACAACAAGCCACAAACACCAATTACAAAGGCAAATAAATACAGACCAATGTTTCCGTTTTGTGCTTTTTTACCCTGATATGAAAGTTCAGACGGAACGCGTCCGAAACTTAAAACAATACCGTTGATTAATCCGTCGATTTGATTTTTAAAGAAAGATCCAAAGAAATTCAACGGATGAACAATTAAAGACTGATAGATATCGTCTAAATAATATTTGTTTGCAAACAATTTCTGCAAGCCCGAAACATTGTTGTCGTTAACAGGAACCTGCTTGTTTTTAATGTACTTAAAGTAAGCAACCATTAAACCAACCAATGCACCAACAACTGCCAAGCCCATTAACATATATTCGGTTGTGCCCAATACGTGCGGATGCGATGCTGCGTTGTTTTTAATTACCGGTTTTAAAAATTCGTTTAACCAACTGTTACCCGGAATACTGATTAATCCGCCAACTGCTGCCAAAACTGCTAAAATGATCAAAGGCATCGTCATTGCAGACGGACTTTCGTGTAAATGATCTTCTTGTTCTTTGGTTCCTCTGAATTTGTTAGAGAAGGTTAAGAACAACAAACGGAACATATAAAATGCAGTTAATATCGATGCTAAACTAGCAACAACCCATAATACGATGTTATGATGGAATGCAGTTAATAAAATTTCGTCTTTAGAAAAGAAACCTGATAACGGAGGAAATCCTGAAATTGCAATAGTTGCTATAAAAAACGTAGCATACGTGATTTTCATGTGTTTCTTTAATCCGCCCATGTGTCGCATATCTTGTTCGCCACCAATTGCGTGAATAACCGATCCCGATCCCAAGAACAAACATGCTTTAAAGAATGCGTGTGTAATAACGTGGAAAACCGCAACTTCGTACGCACCTAAACCTAATGCCAAAAACATTAAACCTAATTGCGATACGGTAGAATATGCCAATACTTTTTTAATATCGTTTTGAACCAAGGCAATTGTAGCCGCCATTAATGCTGTTGCCGCACCGATTATTGCTATGATGTTTTGAACATCCGGAGTTAAATCGAACAAAAAGTTTAAACGCGTAATCATAAAGATACCTGCCGTAACCATGGTTGCTGCGTGTATTAATGCCGATACAGGCGTTGGACCTGCCATTGCATCTGGTAACCAAGTGTAAAGCGGTAATTGCGCACTTTTACCTGTTGCTGCAATAAAGAATGCCATAGTTGCAATACCTAAAGTAGGTGCAAGGAAACTTTGTTCTTTTAATTCGACAAAATCTAATGTGTGAAATAAATATCCTGTTACGAAAATTCCGACCAAAAAGCCTAAATCACCAATACGGTTCATTATGAATGCTTTTTTTGCTGCGTTATTGTAATCTTGGTTTTTATACCAGAAACCAATCAAAAGGTACGAGCATAAACCAACACCTTCCCAACCAATAAACATCATTGCCAAGTTGCTTCCTGTTACTAAAATCAACATGAAGAAAACAAAGAAGTTCAGGTAAGTAAAGAATTTAGAAAAATTCTCGTCATGGCTCATATAGCTTGTTGAATACAGATGGATCAATGTTCCGATACCTGTAATAAATAGCAGCCATAAAGCAGCTAACTGATCAAAATAAAATCCGAAATCAATTGAAAAATAATTGAATTTCATCCATTCGAACAAAACAATCTTTACAGGTTCTTGCGATCCTTGAATGTAAGCGAAAAATAAGCATGAAGTTACAAATGAAGCTGCAATAGCCATTGTTGCAATAGTACCCGATACTTTTTTGCTTAAATGTTTGCCCCAAAATCCGTTGATTAATGTACCAACCAAAGGGAAAATCAATGTAAGTAGTAATATAGTTGTACTCATGCTATCCTTTTAATTTTTTAAGTTTATCAATATCAATCGATCCTATATTTCTATAAATCGCCACCAAAATTGCCAATCCAATTGCTACTTCTGCAGCAGCAACAGCCATTGTAAAGAATACGAATACCTGTCCGTTTGCATCTTCGTGATAAGTAGAAAAAGCAACTAATAGCAGGTTTGCAGCGTTCAGCATAATTTCGATCGACATGAACATAACAATTGCATTTCTGCGATATAAAATACCAAATGCACCAATACAAAACAGTAATATGGCTAGGTAAATGTATTGGTCTATACCAATTTGTTGTAAAACTTGTTCCATATTATGCTGTTTTTTTCTCTTTTTTAGAAATTAATACGGCACCAATCATCGCCATTAACAATAAAATTGCAGCCATTTCAAACGGTACTACAAATTCGTTCAATAACACTTTTCCTAATACTTGGATTGATTGAAAATCTACACCTGTATTTGTGTATGTTTCTAATGCCGGAGCCGTTTGTGCCAATGAACTTACCAAAAAGAATCCGATTAAACAGAAACAAACCGTTGCAACTATTTTTGTTACGATAGGTTTTGCAATTTCATCGCTGATGTTCAAGTTCATTAACATGATGGTGAACAGCATTAAAATCATAATGGCACCAGAATATACAATGATATGAACCATTGCCAAAAACTGTGAGTTTAATAAGGCATAATGACCTGCAATACTAAAGAAACAGATAACCAACCAAATGGCACTGTGTATAGGGTTTTTAGAAAGAATGGTTAAAAACGCGCTTCCTAAAGTAACAGCCGAAAGAATGTAAAATAAAATCTCTATCATTTTTATTCTGATTTTGCTGTGTTGTTAATAGCTTGTTCTAAAGGCATAACCAATTGTTCTTTACCAAAAATAAAATGCTCGCGATTAGTATCAGCCTTTACAATTTTTTTAGATGTAGTTAAGTAGATTGCCTGTTTAGGGCAAGCTTCTTCGCACAAACCACAGTAAATACAACGCAACATATTAATCTCGTATATTTCTGCGTATTTTTCTTCACGGTATAAGTGCAATTCGTCTGCAGTACGTTCACCAGCTTTCATGGTAATAGCTTCGGCAGGACACGATAACGCACACAAACCACAAGCAGTACAACGTTCTCTGCCTTCTTCATCGCGCATTAGCATGTGCTGACCGCGATAAACCGGACTGAACGGACGTGTTTCTTCCGGGTAACTAATGGTAACTTTCTTTTTAAACAAGTGCTTAAAAGTAGTTGCCATACCGCCTGCAATTGCACCAATATACAAACGTTCGCCAAGTGTCATTTCTTTATTAGAAACTTGCTTTTTTCTTCCCGATAAGGATGTATTTTGAATTGACATAATTTCTGTTTTTTAGCGATTTAATAATAATACAACCGCAGTAACCACAATGTTTAATATTGCTAACGGAATTAACGTTTTCCAACCTAAATTCATTAATTGGTCGTAACGGAAACGCGGAATGGTCCAACGTACCCACATGTACAAGAAAATAAAGAAACAGATTTTACCAAACAGTACCGCAATACCAATAATGTTGGCAATGTTTTCGCCCCAGTTTTCGGCTGCCCAAGTCATACCCGGATAATTGTAAGCTCCTAAATAAAGAACCGCCAATAGGGTAGAAGATATAAACATTGCCGCGTATTCTGCAAATAGGAAGAATCCCATTCTCATAGACGAATATTCTGTGTGGTATCCACCAATTAACTCTTGCTCACATTCAGCCAAATCAAACGGTGTTCTATTTGTTTCTGCAAACGAACAAATCAAGAATATGAAAAAGCCTAATGGTTGATAAAAGATGTTCCAATGCATTTCGTGCTGACCTGCTGCAATTTCGCGCAAACTCATAGAGCTGTGCATCATTAATATTGCAACGATAGACAATCCCATGGCAATTTCGTACGAAATCATTTGAGACGCCACACGCATTGCACTAATTAGCGAATATTTGTTATTAGATGCCCAACCACCAATCATAACTCCATAAACACTTACCGATAATACGGCAAATACATAAAGCATTGCTACGTTAATATCAGCTGCCTGCAAAACTACTTTTCTACCGCCAATTTCTAATGTATCGCCCCACGGAATTACCGCCGACGTCATTAATGCCATGGTCATAGATATGAACGGACCAAATACGAATAAGAATGTGTTAGGTGTGTTGGGCATGAATTCTTCTTTCGCAAAAAGTTTTAAACCATCTGCCAAAGGTTGTAAAATTCCACCCGGACCTGCACGGTTCGGACCTCTACGGTCTTGAATCCAGGCTGCAATTTTACGTTCTGCCAAAGTACAGTACATGGCAAAAAGCATGGTGATTGCGAAAACGGCTACAATGATTACGCCTTTTTCTATAATAATTGCTTCTTCCATAATTAACTGTTTTCTGTGTTTTTATATGGAACTTCTGTCATACTAATTTTTATGCGATCTTGATCTCGACCTTCTAAAATCTGCTTTTCGGTATGGATGGTAACGTTATCCATTTTACGGGTATAGTTGTTTTGATTGATAACCGAGAATTTTTCGAATTTTCTTGGACCTTCAATAACCCAGTCTGATACTTCTTTATGATCAAAACGACATTCGTTGCAAATAAATTCTTCTACCTCATGATACTCATCTTTACGAGCCGTAACACGTTGAATTTCGTTACCAAACATCCAAACAGTCGTTTTTCCGCAACATTTGTCACAGTTTCTGTGTGCATTAAACGGTTTGTTAAACCAAACACGCGATTTAAAACGGAACGTTTTATCTGTTAATGCACCAACCGGACAAACATCAATCATGTTTCCAGACATTTCATGATCTATAGAAGCCGAAATGTAAGTTGAAATCTGTGCATGATCGCCACGATTCATAACCCCATGATTTCTACTGCCACAAACTTGTTCTGCCGTATGTACACAACGATAACACAAAATACAACGGTTCATGTGAAGCTGTATTTTATCGCCGATATTTTCAGGTTCAAACGTTCTTTTTTCTTCTTTAAAACGAGTTTTGCCTAAACCGTGTTTAAATGATAAATTTTGTAAATCGCACTCACCAGCCTGATCGCAAACAGGGCAATCTAACGGGTGGTTTATCAATAAAAATTCTGTAACCGCTTTACGGGCATCTAATGCTCTGTCTGAAGTCTTCACTTTAACCTCCATACCGTCCATAACGCCCGTTTTACACGACGGCATCATTTTAGGCATTGGACGCGGATCTGCTTCGCTGCCTTTTGATACTTCTACCAAACAGGCACGGCAGTTACCGCCGGTGTCTTTTAATTTTGAATAGTAGCACATTGCAGGCGGTACCACATCGCCGCCAATCATGCGGGCAGCCTGTAGTACGGTTGTACCTGGTTCTACTTCTATTTCTATTCCGTCTATTGTAACTTTCATAATCTTTCTATTAAACGGTGGTATTTTGCATTAAATGTTTCACTTTTTCAAAAGGCTCATTTACAAAATGATCTCTGTTTTTAATTTTTTCAGGGAAACGAATGTGGTATTCAAACTCGTCTCTGAAATGGCGAATGGCAGCAGCAACCGGCCAAGCAGCAGCGTCGCCTAACGGACAAATCGTGTTTCCTTCAATTTTTGCCTGAATGCTCCACAATACATCGATATCTTCTTCTGTACCCTGACCGTTTTCTATTCTCCACAAGATTTTTTCCATCCAGCCGGTTCCTTCACGACAAGGTGAACATTGACCGCAGCTTTCATGGTGATAGAATCTTGAGAAATTCCAAGTGTTTCGAACAATACAAGCAGTATCATTATAAACGATGAATCCGCCCGAACCTAATGAAGATCCTGTTGCAAAACCACCATCTGCCAACGATTCGTACGTCATTAAACGATCTTCGTTGTTAGCTGTCTTGAAAATTAAATGTTGCGGAAGAATTGGCACCGATGATCCACCAGGAATTAATCCTTTTAACGGACGATCATCAATCATTCCACCACAGTATTCATCAGAATTCATGAATTCATCAACGGTCATACCCATTTCAATTTCATAAACTCCCGGTTTTTTAACGTGACCTGAAACAGAAAATAATTTTGTTCCGGTAGATCTGCCTAAACCAATTTTAGAATAATCTTCGCCCGAATTCAATAAGATCCAAGGCACCGATGCGATAGATTCTACGTTATTTACAACCGTTGGGTTTTGCCATAAACCTTTAACAGCCGGGAAAGGCGGTTTAATACGCGGATTTCCACGCTTACCTTCTAAAGATTCAATCAAAGCGGTTTCTTCTCCGCAGATATAGGCACCACCTCCACAATGAACGTGAAGATCTAAATCGAAACCTGATCCTTTTATATTTTTACCTAACCAACCGGCAGTGTATGCTTCTTTAATGGCGCGTTCCAAGGTTTTATAAACCCACATATATTCACCACGAATGTAGATGTACGAAAGGTTTGCTCCTAAAGCAAACGACGAGGTAATCATTCCTTCGATCAATAAATGCGGAATGTATTCCATTAAATATCGATCTTTAAACGTACCTGGTTCAGATTCATCGGCATTACAAACCAAATGGCGTGGATTTCCTGATTTTTTATCGATAAAACTCCACTTTAAACCAACAGGGAAACCTGCACCACCACGACCACGCAGACCAGAAGTTTTTACTTCTTCGGTAATATCGTCGGGGTTCATTTTTAATGCTTTTTCTACAGAAGCATATCCACCATTTTCACGATAAACATCGTAAGTTTTAATACCCGGAATATGGATTTTTTCAAATAATATTTTTTGTCCCATAGTTTTTCAGTCTGTCAGTTATTCCGTCCAAACGGCAATTTCATAGCCGTCTAAATCTGTAAATTGAAAACGTTTACCTCCCGGAAAACTGAAAATATCTTTTACGATAGTACCGCCGGCACTTATCACTTTATTTTTACTTGCTTCAATATCTTTTGAATAAAGAACGATTAAAATAGTTCCTTTAACCGGGTTTCCTGTGGTAAATCCACCATCGACATAATCTCCTTCAAAGGCTGTATAATGTTCTCCATAATCTGTGAATTTCCAGCCAAAACATTCTGTGTAAAAATTCTTGGCTTTAACAATATCCTTTGAAAGAAATTCAATGTATTGTATTTGCTCGTGTTTTAGCTTTGTTTCCATGTAACTTTACTTTTAAAATGTTATTTATCGTGTAAAGTTATTTTTCCTTCTTTACAATCGGCAATAAGCTGATCTACTTTTTGTGTGGTTAAATGTTCGTGGTAAAAATCGCCCAACTGTAGCATTGGAGCATAACCACAAGCACCTAAACATTGTACGCCAACAACAGAAAACAATCCGTCTGCTGTTACCTGACCTGGTTTTACGCCTAATTTTTCGCAGGCATAATCCATAACATCTTCAGCTTTATTAATTGCACAACAAGATGTTACACAGAATTCTAACATGTACTTTCCTACCGGTTTTTGGTTGAACATGGTATAAAATGTAACCACTTCGTAAACTTCGATAGGCGTAATGTTTAAAAATTCGGCAGCTTTGTTTTGCAATTCTACACTCAACCAATTGTCGTGTGCATCTTGCAATTCGTGCAATACAGGAAGTAATGCCGATTTTTGTCTTCCTTCGGGATAATGACTAATTAACTCGTTAATACGTTCTGTTAACGCCGGAGTTATGTTAATATCTTGATGGTATCTTTGTAATGTTTCCATATAATCAATAAACTATATTCTGATTAATCGAATCGTTTGTAATTTTAATTTCGATTATTTCTTCAAGAGGAATTCCATTAGAATAATAACCTATTTCTTTTGATTCTATTTTCCCGTTTTTTCGAGTAAATTTTATTAAATAAGTTCCGTCAACTTTGTTTTCTTTCATTGATAAAAAACCTTTTACAGATTTATTAGCATCAATGTTTTCAAATTCTATTACTTCTAAATTTTCAGAAGTAGTGAATATTACATCTGTAATTTCTTCATCAGAATTATTATCTATTTTAACTTCAACACCCTTTTTTAAATAATTACAAGAAACTAAAGTTAAAACAATTAGACCCATTAGGAACTTTCTCATAATTCTTAATTTGAAATTCGTAATTATTAACTTAACAATCTAATTCGCCTGCAATAACGTTCATACTTGAAAGGGTAATAATAGCATCAGACAAGCTGCGCCCTTTAACAATTTCGTTATATGCCTGGTAATAAATAAAACAAGGTCTGCGGAAGTGTAAACGGTAAGGCACACGG
>JAVXSC010000034.1:0-10906 GCA_036643355.1 Myroides sp. | reverse complement strand
AAAACCTAATTCGCCGTTTCCGCCTTCTACAGAATGATAAACTTCTGTGTTTGGAACCGGAATTTCGCCCATGACAATTTTGAAATGGTAAATTAAGGCTTCCATATTGTTGTAAACATCTTCTTTTGGTGGAAGGTAATAATCGGGAACATCTGCGTGAAATCCTCCTTCTGCCGGCATTTTATCCAATGCCTGACGGATAATTTTCATACTTTCCCAAATTTCTGCATTACGAACACAAAAACGATCGTAACAATCGCCGTTTTGTCCTACAGGAATATCAAATTCAAAATCTTCGTATGAACAATAAGGACTTGCCACACGAATATCGTAATCGACTCCGGCAGCACGCAAGTTAGGTCCTGTAAAACCGTAGCTCACTGCCATATCAGCATCAATAGCACCTGCACCAATGGTACGGTCCATAAAGATACGGTTACGCGATAGCATGTTTTCAAATTCTGTCCATACAGCTGGGAATTCAGCTAAAAATTCATCTATTTTTCTCCAGGCAGCTTCACTCCATTCGCGTTCAAAACCACCGATTCTGCCCATGTTTGTCGTTAAACGTGCACCACAGATTTCTTCGTAGATTTCGTAGATTTTTTCGCGGTACTGCATTACGTATAAGAAACCAGTTAATGCACCGGTATCAACACCCATTACAGAACTACAAATAATATGATCGGCAATACGGGCTAATTCCATAATAATAACACGCATGTATTGAACGCGTTTTGGAATTTCGATACCCAACATTTTTTCAACGGTCATCCACCAACCTGTATTGTTGATAGGCGATGAACAGTAGTTTAAACGATCGGTTAAAACGTTGATTTGATAAAACGGACGGTTTTCTGCAATTTTTTCAAAGGCACGGTGAATGTATCCAACGGTTCCTTCGCCATCGATGATTTTTTCACCATCCATTAAAAGGATGTTCTGAAAAATTCCGTGAGTTGCCGGGTGTGTAGGACCTAAATTTAAAATAGATAATTCTACCCCATCTTTTTCTTTTGTTTCCAGGATTTGTTTTTCAAATCGTTTTTCCGGAACTAATAATAAATCTGACATAGTTTTCGTATTAACAATTAGGACCAGTTCTACCAAAGAAGCGGTCGTCTTTATCGGTTCTACCTTGATCTTCTAAAGGAAATTCTTTTCTTAATGGGAAAGATTCCATTTCATCCATATTTAAAATACGTTTTAACTGCGGATGATTTTTAAATACAATTCCGTAAAAATCGTATGTTTCGCGTTCTTGCCAGTTTGCGGCAGGATACAATGGAACAATACTTTCTGCTTCGGGATTGTTTGCCGGTAAAAATATTTTTACGCGAACACGTATATTATCGAACCAATTGTGTAAATGATACACTACACAAAACTGGCGGTCTTCTTCGTAATCTGGGTAATGTACACCGCAAACATCTGTTAAAAAGTTAAAGTTCATAGAAGGATCTTCTTTTAAGAATTTAATCACTTCGAACGATGCTTCTTTTTTAACTTCAAACGCCAACATATCGTGTAAAATATGGAAGTTTTCTACTTTTGGAGTAAACTGCTGGCTTAAGGTTTGCTGAATGATTTCGTTTGTTAAGCTCATGTTATTTAATGTTATATGAGTTTAATAAATCTTTGTATTCATCGCTGCTTCTACGGCGAACCGATTCGCTTTTAACGATGTTTTGCAGTTCAATGATTCCGTCTAAAATTTGTTCCGGACGTGGTGGACAACCTGGTACATAAACATCAACAGGAATTACTTTATCAATACCCTGTAAAACCGAATACGTATCAAAAACACCACCTGTACTTGCGCAAGCACCAACAGCGATAACCCATTTAGGTTCTGCCATTTGTTCGTACACCTGACGTAAAATCGGAGCCATTTTTTTAGCAATGGTTCCCATAACCAAAAGCATATCTGCCTGACGTGGAGAGAAACTCATACGTTCTGATCCGAACCTGCCTATATCGTAAGTAGCAGCCATTGTTGCCATGTATTCGATACCGCAGCATGATGTTGCAAAAGGTAACGGCCACATAGAATTGGCACGAGCCAAACCTACAACTTCGCTTAATTTTGTTGCAAAAAAACCTTCGCCAGAAAAACCATCGGGCGGAGCAACTTGTTTTATGTTTGATGGATTACTCATAATTAATTCTACATTTATTCAAACTCTAATCCCTTTTTCTTAAACTCATAAAGTAAGCCTACAATTAAAAGGAACATAAAAATGCCCATTTTGTATAAGCCTTCCCAACCTAATTCCATGAAATTTACAGCCCAAGGATACATGAAAATGACTTCCACATCGAACAAAACAAAGAGAATTGCCACTAAAAAGTAGCGAACGTTGAAAGGAACGCGGGCATTACCGAACGATTCTATACCACATTCAAAATTTACGTCTTTATTTTTCGATGCTTTTTTAGGACCTAAAAAACCTGAAACAATAATGGTAACAAAAACAAAACCCGCTGCCAGACCAAGCTGCATAAGGATCGGAATTAAATCTAACTGATTTGATTGCATGTTGTTTGGTGCATTAAATTTTCAAACCTCAAATATAATTTTTTCGGCTCGTATAAAAAACCCAATTGTTTTTAATTGTTGGGCATTTTAACGGTTTAAGGTTAATTTATAATGGTTTTAAATAATTGTAGTTTAATATCAATCGTAGCTTGTTAGGTAAAAGATGCATTTGCTATACCCAATTACCAATTTTGTTAATTTGTGTGTTTTTATATGGCGGCTTTTACTTATTTTTAATTATGATAAAGTTAATTGCGTGTGTATGTTTCTTCATACTTGTTTTTACCGGTAACGCACAAACTATAAATAGTAAGCTGTATAATTATTTCGATGGAATGCCATCGGACGATTTAACCTATGTCTGTTATTCTGAACAGGCAGGAATTGAATTGTGCTCTAGAAAAGGAATTATTCAGTTTGACGGGAATAGGTTTTATCTGAAAGATCCTACACAGCAAAGAATATTAAATGCGTGTTTTTTTAAAAACACGTTGTATTATGAAGATGGCAAAGCGTTACACAGAAAAAATTACAGCAATAACGGAAAGATAGAAATTGTTCAATCTAAAAATTATATGGATGAAGATCCTAATAATGATCATTTTGAAAATTTATTTATCGATAGTCAAGAACGTATTTGGTGTTCTGATTTTAATCATATCAAATACCTGCACAAACAAAAAACAGTTTCTTTTCCCGTTTTTCCAGATAATAAAGATCTAAATATCGATATACATTTTGTTCAAAAAAGTAACGGAGAAATCTGGGTTTTTACGCCTAATGGCTTGTACGAATGGAATGAAACTACAAATTTACTTTTAGCGTCAACAAATAAATATCTGAAAAAACTGCAGGTTACGGCTGTTGCAAAAAATAACAATCAGCTTATCATCGCAACCAAACAAGGTGATTTGCATTTGTATGATCTTATAGAAAATAAAATTGTAAAGACCTTTAAAACTCCAGCTTCGGTAGTTTTTCAGCAGTTGGTTTTAAGTAATGATAATTTGTATGGAATCAGTGTCAATGAAATATACAACATTCAAAACAATCAGTTTACATCCGTTTTTGCTTCGCAGAATTTTACTATAAAGCATTTTATCGTTAACGAAAAAACCAATAATTTTTGGGTGGCTACATCAAAAGGATTGTTACAATTGCATTTGCCCAAGAAAGGATTAGCTTTTTTAAATTTTCCTGCTGAATATTACAAAAGCGGAAACTTTATTTTAGATGTTATTGAACCTGTGCAAAATGAATTCTGGGTTTTAACAAGCCATAATCAGGTTTTGCAATATAAAAATCAGCATTGGCGTTTAATGGAACAATTTCCAGAGAATCTTAAAATTAAAAGTTTTACACTTCATAAAGATATTTACCTTACCACAACGCACGGTATTTTTGTTTGGAAGGGTAATCTGTTTCAAAAATTGAATTTAGATGGATTTGTTGTTGATGAAGACATTGTAAAATCGATAATTATTAAAAAAGAATTATGGATTTTATCAGCCAGCAGTGAAATAGTTAGATACAATTTACAAACCAATAAAAAGATAAAATCAACCTTTAAAAATACGGGCGATTTTTGGAAACAAAATAAATGGAACGATCTTACAATAGATCATGCACAAAATGTTTGGCTGGTTGGTTGGATGCCTAAAGGCTTTGGTATTTGCAAGTACGATGAAAATCAACAGATGTTTATTGATATATCGCATAAATCATTTAACAATCATCGTGATTTGTTTGTAGGCGATTATTACAACCGAATTTATACAGACAATAAAAACAATGTACTGTTTTCGGCATACGGCGGTTTTTCTATAGGAAAAAATACAGGAAAGCTTACAAAAAAAGTAGATGTTCTTTCGCATCCTATAGACGATATTTATGTAACAGGTTTAATGCAAGATACAGCTGAAAATGTTTTTTTTGCAACAAATGCCGGACTGCACGTGTATTTAAAAGCTACAGACAAAGTTATAAAACTTAACACAACCGATGGTTTAACAGCAAACACTTTACAATATGCTTTTAAGAAAGTAAGTGATAATCGGCTGTTGTTGGGTGGCGAAAACCAATTGACTATTGTAAATTATAGCGATGTATTACAAAGTCCGTTACAAAACACAATCAAAGTAACAAAACTATTAATTAATGGTAAGCCTTATAAAAATACCGAAGAGCTAATACTGAATTACAAGCAAAACAATATTACTTTACAGTTTTCTACCTTTTCGTATTTAGAAGCCAACAAGGTTTTTTATGAATACAGCGTTAACAACGATGAATGGATTTCTTTAGGAAACCAAGCAGAACTGTCGTTTAATCATTTATCGCCAGGTTCGTATGATATCAAGATTAGAGTAACTGATCATTTGCAGAATCAATTGAAGGATCAGCTACACTATTCCATAAAAATTAATCCGCCCTTTACCCAATCACCTTTGTTTTTTGCGTTGTTGGGCATTGCTGTTGTTGTTTTGGTTTACGGGTGGTTTCGCTATTCGCTACATCGAAAAATGAAAGAGAAAAGATACGAACTTCAGGTAAAAGATGCCGAAATGCGAATGTTGCGTGCACAAATGAATCCGCATTTTATGTTCAATACCCTTAATTCCATCAACAGTTATATTATTCAGCATAAAACAGCCGATGCCAGTAAATATCTAACATCGTTTTCTAAACTAATGCGCAATATTTTAGAAAGTTCTAAACAACAGTGGATTACATTGGCACAAGAAGTAAAAACTACCGAGCTTTATTTGCAGTTAGAAGCCGTTCGTCTTGAAAATAGTTTTACTTACGAAATTGTTGTAGACAACGATATAGATGAAACCGATGTTTTTGTTCCGCCGCTTATTGTTCAACCTTTTGCAGAAAATGCTATTTGGCACGGTTTAAGGCATAAAGCGAATGGAAATGGAAAACTGTATGTACGATTTATTTTAGAAAATAAAGACAAATTGCGTATTGAAATAGAAGATAACGGCATTGGTAGAGAAGGAAGCGTGCTCTTGAAAACAGCTAAAAAACACACTTCATACGGAGTGAAAATTACCGAAGAACGTCTTGTTAAATTAAATACGGCTAATTATTTGGAAATTTTAGATTTATACGACAGCAATAACAAACCAGCAGGAACTAAAGTAATTCTGCACTTAAACTTGGAAGAAAATGATTAAAGTACTATTAATAGACGACGAAAAACACGCATTGGTCACTTTGGCACACTATTTAGAAAGTTTTAAGGAAATTGAAATTTTAGATAGTATTCAAGATAGTCGATTAGCGAAAGATAGAATCACGGCACTTAAACCAGATATTGTATTTTTAGATATAGAAATGCCTTATTTAAATGGATTTGACGTATTGCAGCAGTTTGAAACATTGCCCTTTAAGGTGGTTTTTACAACAGCTTATGATCAATATGCCATAAAAGCATTAAAATTAAATGCGTTAGATTATGTGTTGAAACCCATAGAAATTGATGAGTTAAAGCAGGCTATAGATAAATACCATCAGCAGGAATTGCTAACTACAACAGAACAAGTTTCCAATCTGGCAAAATTCACCATGACACAAATGTCTGATACATTAGCATTATCAACCTTAAAAGGATTAATTTTTATAAAGATTGAAGATATTATGTATTTTTCTGCCAGCAATGCGTACACGTTTGTAGTAATGAATAATGGCGATAAGCATTTGGTAAGTAAATCGTTAGCGGTTTTTGAAGAAGTTTTATCAGACAACCCAATTTTTTTCAGAGTTCACAAATCGTATTTAATTAATTTAAAATTCATAAGTCAGTACATTCGTGGCGAGGGCGGTGAAATTATTATGCAAGACAGAACATCGGTTGTTTTAAGTCGAAATAAAAAACAAGATTTTTTAAATCTGTTTAAAAAGATATAAAAAAGCAGCTCTTTTTGAAGCTGCTTTTTGATTAAGATAAAGTTTAGATATCTAATTAATTATGATATTTATAAAGGGCAACAGTTGAGATGTCTTGGTGCATCAATAACATTTTTACACTGGTATCACCTTTCCAAGATGGTACAAAAATTCCCATTAAACTTTCACTATTACTTTTAAAACCAATGCTGTTGCCAATTTCGTAACAACCTTGATTAGGTTCGGTGTTCGATGTCATACTGTTTGCAAAAAGTGTTCTATTGCTAGAAAAACTGTAATACTTGATGAAATTTGATACTCCTGCACTTCGTTCAAAGGTAAAACCACCCCAACTTGGTGTTTGTGATGCCGAAAACATTTCGTAATGAATCAACACACTAGTTCCTGATTTTGTTAAACTTGTCAACGATATTTTTCCGTTACCATCTGCGGAAAAGTTAAAATTAAATATCACACTTCCATCAGCATTCGAATCGAATATAAATTTGTTATCATTCACAATTAAAGGTGCTATTCTTCGTGTTCCTGCACCGTCTAGATATGCTTTCATAGTTCCATCTTCTTTTACAAAGTAAATTACCCTGTATCTTTGGTTGCCTTCTTCGGTTTCATCCTGATAAGGAACATAATATCCGTTTAAACTTTCTGCTGTAACATTTTTTGCACTAGGCGTTGGGTTGCTGTCGTCATTTGCGTCGCACGCATTCAAGCCGATAAAAACACTTATTACCATAAGTATTTTTGCAATGTTCTGTAATTTTTTCATAATTTTCATTTTAACAATTATTCTTTAATATTTAATTTTAAACTCATTTCTTTATAACTCATAGCTTTTAAAGCATCTAATGTGTAAAGCTGATTATTCAACCTATATAGGGGCTGTGAGGTATTATTGCTACTGCCTTTAGGTACGGTGCCCTGAGGAATAATTACATATTTATAATTGACCGAAAGTGGCAGGTTACTTCCGTTGTCATGTGTAAAACGGGTAGGTCTAATTTTTTTTGTAGTATAAAAATAAGACAGAGTGCTTGTTTTTCCTCCTGCATAAGATGTATAAGGTAATACAAAATAGCCATTATTACCAAAATTCATATATACCATCACAGCCGCCTTGTCTATAATGTTTTGTGTAAGTTCCGGCGCATCAACGGTTGCTATTCTTAGATCAGTGCCATCTATGATGGTATCTTTAGAGGTATGTGAGAGTTTCCATTCCGATACGATTACGTTAGCATTTCCGTCTGCACCGCCTGGACCTTCGGGGCCTTGAGCTCCTGGTTGTCCTTCTGGTCCCTGTGGCCCTTGCTGCCCCTCCGGACCTTGTAATCCGTCGTCACCCTTTAATTGATCGCGCGTAATAATGTCTGCGTCGCCTTCACAACTGTTTAATAATACGGTTGAAATACTTATTAAGATAAGCCCGATAAAAAATTTTCCTTTTGCTTTCATGATAATTATTTTTTTAATTAATAATCAAATGTATGATGAAGATCTATTGCCTTTATGTGACAATTTAGTAATGGCTGGGTTGAGTTTGTAAAGTGCGGTTTTAAATATTTAGATTTTCTTTAAAACAAAGCAGCTTACCTTAAAAAGATAAGCTGCAAAATAATAGAGAATCAAATAACTGTGGTAATTTTTACTATTTACAAAGTTTAATTACAAAACAGGTTGTCTTAAGAATAGATTTTATTCAGCCAAAATAAATTCCCATTTAAAATTTTTATTATCTTCCGAAGGTTCAAATCTAATTTCGTTGAAGTAATCATGATAAGCCCTCATTGCATCTCCTCTTAAAGTTTTGCTTTTAATGTTCCAGTAAGTGTCTGCACCTTTTGCAGCAACAAGCGTAAATGAACTTTTTTCGTCGATGTAAGGCGTGTGATCACGGTTTGGTGGATAAGGTTGTAAGTAGTGTTCACTTTCGTAAAATTTAAACAGATAACTTCCGTCTTTTTGCGGGATAACTTCCCATTTCTGCATTCCACTTTTACTAAATTTCTTCAAAAAGACATTACTTCTTACCGAAGGATTATTAGGTTCAAGTGCTAACCCACCTGCATTTACAATGTGATAAATTCCTTTTTTAAGCGTTGTTGTATTTTTTACTTGTGCGTTCAATCCATTGGATAAAAAGATTGAAAATAATATTACGGTGATTAATTTATATGGTTTCATAATTCGTTTATTTACTATTTATAAATTGCTTCTTGTGAATTTTGAAAGATATAGTTGGGTTGGTTGGTGAAATTGATAAAATCGTTTTTTAGCGTGTTGTTGTTTAAACTTTGATAGGGAACATAAAAGCCTTCGCCACCGCCAGCAGAAACGGTTCCGGTGTAATTAGCCCAAAACATCATGTACGATAATTGAATATTATTTGTGGTTATAAACTGTGTTAATTCTGTAAAATAATTATTAGAAGTTAAATTTTGCTGACCTGTCTCTGCCCAAGCAATAGGTTTGTTTTTAGAGATGCCGACTTGTTTTAAAACGTTTAACTTTTGTAAATTATAATTCCAATTAGCACCGTTGTTACTATTAGGATCGGCACTTAAATGGTAGGCGTCAATTCCTAAAATATCAACATATTTATCGCCCGGGTATCTTTTTAAATAACCGGCTTCTGTAGTTTCATAACCTGGCGAATAACAAACCAGCATATTGTTTAAGCCGTTGTTACGCATGTAATCAATGGTAAATCTAAATAAATCGATATATTCTGCATCGGTGCAAGCGATAGTGCCCCACCAAAACCAACCACCATCCATTTCATGATAAGGTCTAAAAATAAACGGAATAGCTTCGCCTTTGCTGTTTTTTAGCTTTTTAAAGTGTATAATTAATTTATCTAACCATGCTTTGTACTGATTGTGCATAGCACCATTAGGCAGTATTTTAGTTACGTAACCTGGGGTTGTGTTCCAAGAACTCTGATTATTATCTAAACGATACGGGTGCATTGAAAACGTGTTTACCGCATTGTTTTCGTAGGCTTTAATTGCCAAGCGCATCGTTTCATCAAACGTTATACCATCGAATGTAGTGGTAAATGATTCGTTGTTTGGAGCAATTTCCCAGCCAAATACAGCAGGTTTTTTTCCTGAAACATCTTTAAAATCGCTTTTGTCTCCATTTGGAAAATTGTTTAAGCGCCAGCCTACACCAGCAATATTTGTACCCTGATGCCCAATTAAAATCTTTGAACTATTTTGAATTTGTTGCAGATTACTTAAAAGTTTTGATTTCTGTGGATTTTCAATTGGATTTGGATCTGGTGTTTGATTGTCATTGCCTGAATCGTCGCTACCACAACCTACCATTCCGATAGCGATAAGTAAAAATAAAATAGTTTGCATAAAATAAATTTTAAGAAGTAAAGTTGCTGTAAAAAAAACTAAAAAGTGTTTATGATTTTTTGAACTGCGAGATTTAATTTATGAACGGTAATAAAAAGTTTATAAAACAAAAAAACACCTGCATTATGCAGGTGTTTTTACTTGGAACTAAATATATGTTGTTAACTAACGTATATTATAAAACAACAACGTCAGTTGCGATTTTCCCTTTTTTTCCATCAGATTCAACGTAGTTTACTACATCTCCATCTTTTAATTCTCTTGATTTAAGTCCAGAGATGTGAACGAAAATGTCTTGACCTGTTGTTTCGTCTGTAATAAATCCAAATCCTTTTGATTCATTGAAGAACTTTACTGTACCTGTTCTCATTGTAATAATAATAAAATAAATTAATAATGGTCAAAGATAAACTTTTTATTCTGTTTTCAAAGTTTTTGAGGTTTAATTTTATAAAAAAATAAAGTCGAGCTAAAAACTCGACTTTATCAATTATTCCTCTACAGGTTTTTGTATTTTAAATGTTTCCATAAATGCTGTTGTGTAGTTTCCGGCAACATAATCCGGATTGTCCATTAACTGGCGGTGGAAAGGAATGGTAGTTTTAATACCTTCAATAACAAACTCGTCTAAAGCGCGTTTCAATTTCTTTAAAAATAAAATAAATGAGCATTTAACTGTCGAGGTTTAATCTTCAAATTCGTCCATTAATTCTTTTAACTGCTTTAGGTATCTACCGTAGAACTTTTTAATGATCCATTCCGAAAGTAATATCAAACCAATAATTGTTACAACACCAATGATTAAAACCGTGTAAATAAACGCAGGATCCGTTTGGAAAGTTTCTTTAAAATGATAAAATTTATCAACCAAATCGTACGTTTTGTCTTTACCTGCTGTAATTACAAACAGAGCTATGGCTGTAGGTAGCAAAATGTAAATAGACGATCGATACGTTTCAATAGCAAAGTGAAACTCGTAATACAGCTTAATAATACTTTCGCGGCTGTTGAACGTATTTGGTTGCTTAATCATTTTACTAATGGTGTAAAATCTGCGGTAATAATACAGCCCAAAAACAATAAACTG
>JAVXSC010000033.1:0-19269 GCA_036643355.1 Myroides sp. | reverse complement strand
TTACGTGGCGTGAACAGCGAAGGAATGTTGTTACTAACCGAAACCAAAGAAGGTAAATTGGTTTTTGTAAACCCTGATGAAGCTGGAGTTTATAACGGCGCAACAATAGGTTAATTTATTGTAAAAAGCCACTTTTTAGTGGCTTTTTACATTTTAATCTAATAAGTTAAATTTAGATAAATTAATTTTAGTTGGTATATAATCTTGATATTCAATTGAGATAGATTGTGTTACATTATTTTTATTTACAAATTCTGAATTCTCTTCTGAAATTTTAAAAAAGGTATATTCGTATTTAAACTTACCTGCATTCAAATCTCCTTCATACGACTTAGACAGATAATAGGGTTCTGTTAAATTTGGAAAACGATATAAATTACCTTCATAATTTCTGAACATTCCAAAAGGATGTATTTTTTTACTTTTTAAATCGTAAATTAAGTGAAATTCAATTAAACATCCTAAACCTGTACATGGAAATGAATTCAATTCAAAAATCATCAATTGATCATTTTTATAATATTTTACTTTCTTTAAATTACTTGCAAAACTAAGTTCAACAAATCCATTTTCGGCTTGATTTAAAGTTTTGAATTCATAAGTTTTAATTAAGTTATCATTCAATTTAATACTTAAACCTTCATTTGTAAGGAAAGGCTTAATTATAAACTTATCAAATAGAACCGTATCATTATCCACTAAAATAATATAATCAGGATCAATAATTCGATTATTTAATTCATTATGCATACTATCTGTTTTTTGTTCAAGATAAGTATATATTCTTAGTTTCTGTTACAACTTCTTCCTTAACAACAGTAGTTCTACAACAACTTACAATAGAAAAAAGTAAAACGAGATAATAAATGGATTTCATTTTGTCATTATTTTACTGAAATAAGTTCAACTTAACTAATATTAATCTACTGCGCATCCAAAGCCTGCAAAGCAAAACTACCTAGCCAGTGGCTATACAGCAAAATTACATCTTTAAAAAAGCTCCGACAAAATTTCTATCGATTTAATCTGTTTGAATCCTACGATATGTGTTTCGTAATATGTCAATAACAGTTTTAGCAGTTTTCTACGTTGACTATTGGTTAACTGTGTTTGCTTTTTATCTACAGAAAGATCGAACAATCTTCGGAATGAAGCTGTTTCTTCTTCATTAAAACAGTTTGGAGTATAATGCATGGTAAAACTACCTTCGTGCGGATTGAAATATATCGAATCTTTATCGGAATCATCGGGATAAAAACCCAAATATTTGGTAAGGTTTATTAAAATCCACAAATGAAAATCGGGCGAAAAAGAATTTTCGTCAAACCAAACCAAAGCGGTTTTTAAAAACAGAAACAAATCATTGTTGGGTTGCTCTTCTTTTATGCTGTGACTTAAAACTTCGGCAATAAAAATACTGACACTGTTTTTATAAAATTCCAACGAAATAGTTTGATACGGATAAGCCAGCTTCAACTCATTAATATACTCTAACGAACCTTTATTTTTATGTGTAGCATCAATAGACAACTGATTCAACGGTTGAAAATACGCGCTGTTTAATCCTTTGTTTTTTGCCGAAAAAGCATTGCGTACAAAATAGGTTTTTAAGCCAAAATGCTGGGTAAAACATTTTACAATCAAGCTTTTTTCCTGATAGCGTAAGGCACTTAAAACAATAGCTTCGGTTTTAATCTGCATTAACGAATAATCATCGCTTTTTTAACCGCGTCTAGCTCGCCATCTTGCGAAGTAATAAAGATCATGTAAACACCAGAAGGTACTTTCGATCCCGAAAAAGAAAGCGTGTTCCAAGTAACTGTTCCACCTAAAGATTTGGTTTCATGAACCAGATTTCCTGCGATATCGGTAATTTTTACAGTTGCATCGCTAACCAATCCGCTTATTTTCACATCACCCGAAAAACCAGGTTTCACAGGGTTTGGATAAACTTTAATATTGTCTAAATCTGCTGTAGGCGTTGTTGCAAAGTTTTTAAACGAAACCATACCTTCGCGCGTAACAAAATACACTTCTCCGGTAGATCCGTCGATAGTTACAGCAGTAACATCGTTGCTTGGTAATGGCGAATTTGCTGTTGTAAAATTATAAAGGGTTTGGTATCTGTCTGAAATTAAAAATACACCCGATTCTGCTATAGAAACCCATTTATTGTTAGATCCATCAATCGTAATGTTTAAAATTTCCTGCTCGTAGAACAATTCTTGTGGTTTGCCTTCATCTTCAATAACGATATTAGTTGGTGTTAACTGCGAGCTGGTTAAAAACTGATCTATGTTTCTAATAACTCGTAACCCTTTTGTAGTTCCAATCCACAACTCATTTTTATAATCTATTGTAATAGAACGTACACCCACACTAGGCAAACCATTATTGGTGCCAATTTTCATTGCCTTGTTATTGCGTGTTTCGTTAAAGGCAAACAAACCACTTAAACGGCTGGCAAACCATTTGGTATTGTTTTTATCAATCACTGGCAGTAAATAAGCATCACTTCCAGGATTATTGCTTTCAAGAATATTAGATGTGTATTTATTAAACTGATTATTTGTATTTATAGAAATCAATGATGGATCTGCTCCTGCTGTATTTGTCATCCAACCCGTTCCGTTTCTGTCAAAAGCTACTCCGTAAATACGTAAATCGGTTGGAATAATAGGAGTAAAAACATCGGTATTGGTATCATCATAAACAGTCAGTTGCTTTTGGTTTATGTCAAAAACACCCAATCCGTCGTTAAAAGTACTCAAATACGCGAAGTTAGGTTTTTGCGGATTGAAACTGATATTTACGGTTGACTGTAATCCGTTTAATTCTTGATTTGAAATATGCTGCCAAGTCTGCATATTTTTGTAGGTACTGATACCGTATTTTGTTAATCCGTTTGGTTCGTAAGGATTCATGTCAATACCGTAACCACCAAATGTTAACCACAGATCTTTTTTGTTTACTACTGCCGATGAGATATTGTTGCTTAACGGACCGCTTGGCGAAATAACTTCGCTATTTTCTTTATTTTCTAAAGGCACTTTTAAGCCACCGTTCTTATTAGTTGCTAAATAATAGTTTCCGTTTGAAAATGTAGCATCGCTTATACCACCTTTTTCATTAAGTGAGTAAACAAGTTCGTTGTAAACGGTTAAATCTGTAGTACGTAAACGAGCAGCTTCTTGTGTAATCTCAATTAAAACATCGCCCGCAATACTAAATTTTAAAAAACCTTCCCAAACATCACCAACTTCGTCAATCTGGTTTGTTGCAGAAATGGTATTTAACGATAAATCATCTTTAACTCCGATTAATTTATTTGAAAAAGTTGCCAATTCAATCCAATTACCAAAACCAATAACCTGCCAATTGTTATAATCGATCAAATTACTGTTAATTAATGCTTTTTTGACACCTTCATTTTCAACCGCGGCGTAAACTTGATTGTTAAAAATCGCCATTGTTTTTACGTTCGCCATTTCTCCTCCAACCGCAACATAAAAAGTATCACCAAAATGATTGTCGTTTAAACGAACGGTTGTTATACCGTAACCTGTCGCCAAATAGGCAAAACCGGCATGAATAACTATTTTATTGATTTTCTTTTGATTGTCCGGAATGTTGGTTTTAGAAAAAATATCGTTTAAATGATAAATTTTATCAGCAGCCAAGTCAATAATCGCTACTTTGCCATTGTTGCTTCCTACAACTAATTTTTTATAATCTTTGGCATAACCCAATGTGCTAATTCCATTGATCTTTAAGCCACTAACGGTATTAAAAATTTCGGTTTCTTTACTGTATTCGTTATAAGCAAAAACACTGTTATCTGTTGCAACGTATATGTTTTGATCGTCTTTTTCAATGGCTTTAGTTTCCTGATACGAATAGTAACCTTTCCACAACTGACTTGTTTGTGCTACCGAAACAAACGATACTAAAAAGAAAAATAATTGATAATAGAATTTCATACGGACTTGATTTCAAAGATTGAAACGTTTTTTTTATAAAAATAGTATAAATTGAGATATGTAACGCTATGAAATTAAAAAAGTCATTTCAAAAGAAATTAGACTTTAGAATTATTATTTGATAAAAACCAAAATGCAAATGGTATGCAAAATATAAAATAAGAAATATCAACGGTACTGTTTGTAAATGCTTGAGTGAATCCTTGCAAACAGATATAATATATTAGATAAATTAATATGCTTACAAACAAAACTATGGCATTATAAAAATAAATATCATTTTTATCCTTACATAAAAACGAAGTCCCTATTGCTATTAATACAAAAAGAATAGTATATTCAAATGGTATTAGGAAAGTTGATTGTACTATAAACGGATTCATTTGTTTAAAATCTTCTAAATGCCCATAAACAACCGGAATAAATGTTAAAGCAAATACTAATAGACTTATAGTTCCTAAAATAGTTAATTGTTTAAATTGAATGGATTTTGTGCGCAATAAATATAGAAAGCAGATGATGTAAGAAATAACAAACACATTTCTTGTCGATATTAATAATCCTATAAAAATCCCCGAAATTATTAATGTTTTAATAGTAAATACTTTTTGATTTAGTATGTAAATTAAAGACCCTAAAATCAATGAAGTATTAAAGAATATATTACTTCGACAAATAACTTCCCATAAATTAAAAAATGATGATAAGATTAATAGTAGAATAACAGTTCTAGTAATGGGATTAACTTTTTTACACCACATTAACCAATAAAAAAACATCACTCCTATAATTGACAAAAAACCCAATTCGCCAACTAAATAAAAAGGTAAAGCCAGAATAAAATAGAACGGCATTGGTCCTGGTGGATTTCCTGCAAAACTTTTTGCAAAATAAACATACTCATTAGCAAAATAACTATCCCAAAAAGACGAAATTACACTCCACCTGTCAACATTTAGTGTTTCAACCGGAATTTTTTTCCAAATTAAAAGACATACAACTATGAAAATAATAATAAGGCTGATTTCTATTTTCTTATTAATAAATTTTAAAAGATTTCTGTTTCGATACAAAACAATATAAAATATTGAAACCAAAACCGACAATAAAGCTGCCCAAGTAGTAAATCTTTCTAAATATTTGTAGGTAAACAAAAAATTCACAAATAAGAATAAAGCTAAACTAATGTTTCTCTTTAGAAGTAAATCTATCATTGTTGAAATATTTTAGCTTTATACAATCCTATTTTATTTACAAAGTACAGAAAAGACACTCTTAAAACTCCTAAACCATAAGTGATACTCCTTGATAGATTTATGGAAGAAGCTTCTTCAAAATATTTTGTAGGGCACGTTATTTCGGCTATTTCAAAATTCTTATCAAATACTTGTGCCAAGAACTCATTATCAAATACAAAATCGTCAGAGTTATTATTGTAATTTACAGACTGTAAAGCTTTTTTTGAAAACGCACGGTAACCCGTATGATATTCTGATAACTTTTGATTCATCAATATATTTTGAGTTAGTGTAAGGAATCGGTTTGCAATATATTTGTATAATGGCATACCACCTTTTAAAGCACCTTTACCTAAAATTCTTGAAGCTATAACCACATCATATAAACCGTTTGCTATAATATAACTCATAGAATGAATTAGTTTTGGTGTATATTGATAATCAGGATGAAGCATAATTACAATATCGGCATCTAATTCTAAAGCTTTATTGTAGCAAGATTTCTGGTTACCACCATATCCTTTATTTTCATCATGCTTGATAATGTGTTTAATTCCTAGGAGACCTGCTACTTCAGAGGTATTATCTAAACTATTGTCATCTACTAAAACAACATCATCTACAATGTCAAAAGGAATTTCGTTATATGTTTGCTCTAAAGTTTTAGATGCATTATAAGCAGGTAGTACAACTACTATTTTTTGGTTATTGATCATTTCTTAGTTAAATCAATTACAAATATAAAATTAATTGATAGTTTACAGTAGTACAATTAATTTAAAAATAAAATCCCCTATTCTATGAATAGAGGATTTATATATTATTATTTCAACGCTTGTTCAATGTCGGCAATTAAATCTTCTATGTCTTCAACGCCAACGCTTAAACGCACCATATCATCGGTAACACCGATTTCTGCACGCTTTTCTGCCGGGATTGATGCATGTGTCATCAACGCCGGATGATTCGCCAACGATTCAACTCCACCTAAAGATTCTGCCAAAGTAAACACTTTCAACTTTTCTAAAAACGAAATAGCATCGGCTTTTGCACCCGATTTAAAGGTAAACGAAACCATTCCGCCAAAACCTTTCGACATTTGTTTTTTAGCCAGATCATGTTGCGGATGCGATGCCAAACCAGGATACAACACTTTATCAATTAACTGATGTTGTTCTAAAAACTCGGCTACTTTTTGTCCGTTAAAACAATGGCGTTCCACACGTAAATGCAAGGTTTTAATTCCACGCAAAACCAAGAAACATTCTTGCGGACCCAAAGTTGCACCCGTTGCAAACTGCGTAAAATGCAGTTGTTTTCCTAATTCTTCGTCTTTAATAATCAAGGCTCCGGCAATAACGTCCGAATGTCCGCCTAAATATTTCGTAGCCGAATGCATAACGATATCAGCACCCAAATCTAAAGGTTTTTGTAAATATGGTGTTGCAAACGTATTATCAACCGCAAATAATAAATTGTTTTTTTTGGTGATCGTTGCAATAGCTTCAATATCTGCCAGTTTCATCAACGGATTTGTAGGTGTTTCAATCCAAACTAATTTGGTTTTATCGTTAATTTTCGACTGAAACAACTCTAAATTGTTCATATCGATAAAATGAAACTTAATACCCAAATCCTGATAAAAACGAGTAAATAATCTATACGTTCCACCATATAAATCGTCCATTGCAATTACTTCATCGTTTGGTTTCAGTAATCGCATTACGCAATCAATCGCAGCCAAACCAGACGAAAATGCCAAACCGCGCGCGCCGTTTTCAATACTTTCTAAAGCATGCTCTAAAGCAGTACGTGTAGGATTGTCGGCACGGCTGTATTCGTATCCGGTATGGACGCCCGGACTTGTTTGTGCAAAGGTTGATGTATGATAAACCGGCGGCATTACCGCACCTGTCGATGGGTCGTGATGCTGCCCGCCGTGTATAACTTTGGTGTTGAATTTCATAATTTTTAGACTTTAAAAAATATGAGCAAAGATACCACTTAAAACCGACTAAAATTTATAGATTTGCTTAAAATTAGAGGCACTGTTTTTAATGATAAAATATTTACTATTTATTTGTTTATCAGTAGGTTTTGTAGGCTGTAAGAAGGAAATTCCGTTACAGATTACTACTAAAACCTACGATCTTAAATCGGATTTGGACTGTACGGCGGGCAATTGCACGTATGTTCATTTGGAAATTCCTGTTGCTTCGGGAAATCCGCTTATTACTCAGCCCATTAACGACACATTGTTTGGTTTTGTTTATAATGAGCTTTATTTGGCAAGCAATTCTAAAACCAACTCTTACGATTCTTTGGCACACCATTTTGTCCGTCGTTATGAAGAATTCAACAGAACCTTTCCTTCCGAAAATGCTTTGGCTTGGGAAGCTAATTTTGAATGCACCCACAAAAACATATCAAACAAAGTGTATCAGGTAGTTTTTGATTATTATATGTTTACAGGCGGCGCACATGGTTTGCAAGCGACAACGGTTTTTTTGTTTGATTTATCTACGGGAGATACCATTCCGACAAAAGATCTGTTCATTAATTTTGAAGGATTTAAACACTTTGCTGAAACCGAATTTAAAAAGCAATTGAACATTTCGGGCAGCTTGAACGATGCCGGATTTACTTTTGAAAAAAATCAGTTCAAATTACCCGAAAACTTTTACGAAACCACAAACGAATGGATTTTACATTACAATCCGTACGAAATTGCGCCGTATGTACAAGGATCAACCATTATAAAACTGCCTAAACAACAAGTAGAACGTTTTTTAAACCCACTTTACTTTAAAAATTAATTATTTTGAGCGTTTACAAAAATCTGTTTAAAACCACTTTAATCTACGGAATAGCGACTGTTGTTCCTAAAATGATTGGTTTTTTCATGACACCGTTTCATACTAAATGGCTACCTGTTGGAGCATATTCAGACTACACGTTAATTTTTTCGTGGATGATGTTTTTCAATGTGGTACTTTCTTTTGGAATGGAAACGGCTTTTTTTCGCTTTTACAACAAACAAGAAAATAAAAATGAGGTTATTAATAACACTTTGTGGTTTTTAATTGCCGTTTGTGCTGTTTTTTTAGGAGGGATTTATCTTTTTAAAGATATTATAGATGCTTACTTTGGAATTCCGCCAATTGTTGTTAGTTTTCTTATCTGGATTTTGGTTTTAGATACCTTGGTTGTAATTCCGTTTGCAGTATTAAGAGCCCAGCAACGACCGATAAAATACAGCTTTTTAAAAATTTTGAATGTTGCTGTTAACGCAGGTATTTCAATCATTTTATTATATTTAATTCCTACTTATTTAGATCAAAATCCGGCAAGTGAAATATCAAATTATTTTATTCCTCATTTTGAAGTAGGATATTTATTTATTTCAAACTTAATCGCAAGTGCTTTAGTTTTAATACTGCTTTCTAACTATTATCGAAATTTAAATCCAAAATTCAATAAAGTTTTATGGAAGGATATGATTATCTACAGTTTTCCGGTAATGATTGCAGGTTTGGCTTTTGTAGTAAATGAAACATTTGATAAAGTTTTTTTAAAAGAATTACTACCCGAAAGTTTTAAAGAACTTGGCTTGGCAAGTTACGGAGCAATCTATAAAATTGGTGTTTTTATGGTTTTGTTTAGAACAGCCTATTCTATGGGAATTGAACCTTTCTTTTTCAGTTATGCCAAAAATGACGATGCTCCAATAAAATACGCAACCATAACTAAATATTTTATCATTTTTGGAAGCTTAGCTATGTTGGTCATTGTAGTTTTTGCCGATTTTATTAAACCATTTTATATACCCGAACAAAAGTATTGGATTGCTATGGAAATTGTTCCATACATTATTTTAGCAAACCTTATGTTGGGTATTTATACCAATTTATCGGTTTGGTACAAAATTCAAGACAAGACAAAAATTGGAGCATATATTTCGGTTTTCGGGGCAATTGTCACGGTTGTTTTAAACTACATATTAATTCCAAAAATCGGTTTAATCGGATCAGCTATAACAACATTAGCAGCCTACGCAACAATGATGCTTATTTCGTTTGTATTGGGACAAAAATCGTATCCTATTCCGTATGATAAAAAAGCAATTGCACTTTATTTAGGAACTGCCGTTTTGTTTTCTTTTGGATACTTTTACAATTTCAGAGAGAATTATTTCGTTGGAATAACATTCATTCTTATATTCGTAGCATTGATTTATTACAACGAAAAAGTAATGATTCAACGCATATTAAAATCTGTTTTAAAAAAATGAAAATAAATATTATCAACAAATCGCAACATGCATTACCAAGCTACGAAACCATTGCTTCGGCAGGAATGGATTTGCGTGCAAACCTAACACAGCCAATAGTTATCGAACCTATGGATAGAGCATTGATACCAACAGGTTTGTTTATGGAACTTCCAATCGGTTACGAAGCACAAGTACGTCCGCGTAGTGGTTTGGCATTAAAAAAAGGAATTACCTGTTTAAATTCACCCGGAACAATCGACGCTGATTACCGTGGCGAAGTCGGTGTTATTTTAGCTAATTTATCAAAAGAAACCTTTGTGGTAGAAAACGGCGAACGCATTGCACAAATGGTAATTGCAAAGCACGAACGTGCCGAATGGGTAGAAGCAGAAGAATTATCAACAACAGAACGAGGTGCAGGCGGATTTGGCAGCACTGGTGTAAAATAAAACACTTATCCTGCAAGGTTTTAATAACCTTGTAGGAAACTAAAAAATAAATATTAAAAATGAAAATAATCGTACCAATGGCAGGTCGTGGTTCACGCTTGCGTCCACATACATTAACAACTCCAAAACCATTAATTCCAATTGCAGGTAAACCTATTGTTCACCGTTTGGTAGAAGATATTGCTAAAGTAATTAATCAACCAATCGATGAAATTGCATTCATTATTCACGAAAGTTTCGGTAAAAACGTAGAGAAAGATTTAGTTGCTATTGCAGAAAAATTAGGAGCTAAAGGAACTATTTGTTATCAAAACGAAGCATTGGGAACAGCTCATGCTATTTTGTGTGCCAAAGAAAGTATGCAAGGACCAATCGTGGTTGCTTATGCTGATACGTTGTTCCGTGCCGATTTTACATTAGATGCTTCTGCCGATTCTGTTATCTGGGTTAAGGCTGTAGAAGATCCATCGGCGTTTGGAGTAGTTCAATTGAACGATAAAAACGAGATTGTTGATTTTGTTGAAAAACCGACAGAATTTGTTTCTGATTTAGCAATTATCGGAATCTATTTCTTTAAATCTGCCGAAAATTTACGAAGCGAATTAGAATATCTTTTAGATAATAAAATTGAAAAAGGTGGCGAATATCAGTTAACCGATGCTTTGGAAAACATGAAGCAGAAAGGTTTGCGTTTTGTTCCTGGTAAAGTTGATGAATGGATGGATTGCGGAAATAAAAACGTAACTGTTGATACCAATAACCGTATGTTGAACTTTTTGCATAACGATAATGAAAACCTAGTGGCATCAACAGCCATTACAGAAAATTCAACTATCATTCCGCCTTGTTACATTGGCGAAAACGTAGTGCTTAAAAACGCGACTGTGGGACCAAATGTTTCTTTGGGTGACAATTCTAAAGTTGAAAATGCTACTATTAAAAACAGTTTGATACAAACCAACGCCACCGTAAAAAATGCCGATTTAGACAATGCAATGATTGGTAATTTTGCAAGCTTTAACGGTAAGTTTACCAACATAAGTATAGGCGATTACAGTGTGTTAGAATAATCATAAAAAAATCCGTGTTCGCGGATTTTTTTGTTTCTTTATAGTTTTAATTTCAAGAATGAAACAAATTTTTATCATATTAAGTATTGCTTTTTTTGCGGTTTCGTGTAAATCGTCAAAGAAAAATACGCCTGCGCCGGAAAATCAAACCGAAAATACTGCGGAAACTATTATTGCAGAACCAAAACCCGAAAACACTTCAAAAAAAGCAAATAAGAAAGCTGTAACTGAAATCGCTACCGATCATTATGCCCTATTTAACGATTTTAATACGTTAAGCATTACTGCAGATGTTGATTATAAAGACAAAAACATGGATCAGTCGCCACGAGCGGATATCAGAATAGAAAAAAGCAAGCAGATTTTAATTTCAGTAAAAATGTTCGGAATTACAGGCGCAAAGGTTTATTTAACGCCAGAACGTGCTAGTTATTACGAAATTGTGAACGGCACACATTACGATGGCAACTATAAATTCATTAAAGACTTTTTAGGAACCGAAGTTACTTACGAAAACGTTGAAAACTTGTTGCTGGGTAAGGCTTTTTACGATTTAAACACCAACGATTATCAAAAAATAAAAAGTAACGAATTAGAGTTGAAACTGAACCAGTTTTTAATGCGTTTGGTTTTAGGATCTAAAAATCAGGTAGCATCAACAGAAGTTACCGAAGACAACGTTGCCGATAAACTGGTTATTCAATATCCGTCGTATCAGTCAAGCGAGAACATCTATCTTCCAAAAGAAATAAAGATTCACGCAATGCGCAAAGACGATGTACAAATCAGGATCGATTACAAAAAAGTTTCGGTAAATCAATCGGTTGATTTTAAATATAAAATCCCAAGTGGTTCCAAAGCAATAAAAATTTAGTTATTTTTGAACAAAATTCCAAGTAATGCATCGCATTTTATCAATCATACTATTATTATTTTCCGTTAATACATTCGCGCAACAAGATTACGAAGCACAACAACGTAAGCTGGAAGAGCGTAAAGCCGAGATTTTAAAAGAAATTAAAGAATTTCAAACCTTGCTTAACACCAATAAAAAGCAGGAACGCAATATTTTGGCAGAATTAAACGAGCAAAACAAGAAAATAAAACTTCAAACCGAATTAATCAATAATTCGCAAAAGCAGATAAAAACCTTATCTAACGATATTTATGTAAATACGTTGGCATCAAACAAATTAAGACGCGAATTAGGTGTTTTAAAAGATGATTATGCAAAAACAATCGTAAAATCATACAAATCTCGATCTGAACAAAACCGAATCATGTTCATTCTATCGAGTAACAACTTTTTGCAAGCCTACAAACGTATGCAGTATATTAAGCAATATGCCAAATACCGCAAATCTCAAGGCGATGAAATTCGATCTAAATTTGAAGAATTAGAACGCATTTCTGCCCACATGGAATCGCAGAAAAACAAACAGCAAAAGGTTGAAAACGAACAGCAAGGTCAGCGTAAGGAATTAGAAGTTGAACGTGGAAAACAGAGCGAATTAATGAGTCTGGTTAAAAAAGACGGCAAAAAATATTCAGACCAAATTCGCAAAAAACAACAAGAAACAAAGAAAATTGACAGAGAGATTCAAGCAACTGTTAAAAAGATCATTGAGGAAGAAAACCGCAAGCGTCGTGAAGAAGAAGCGCGAAGAAAACGCGAAGAGGAAGCTCGAAATGCAAAATCGGGAACTAAAACAACATCAAAACCAACGGTTACTACCGCAAGTTCTGCCGGTAAATTTGATATGACGCCGGAAGAAAAAGCTTTAGCAACAAGTTTTAGCAATAACCGCGGACGTTTGCCTTGGCCGGTTGAAAAAGGATATATTTCATCGCGTTACGGAACGGTTAAACATCCGGAATACGATATTGAATACGAAAACCACGGAATTGAAATCAGCACCGAAAAAGGATCTACTGTTCGCAGTGTATTTGAAGGTGAAGTTTCACAGGTTCAGGTAATCGGAAATTCGCGCACGGTATTTATTCGTCACGGAGAATATATTTCGGTGTATCAGAATCTGGCATCGGTAAGTGTATCAAAAGGACAAAAAGTATCAACCAAACAAAAAATCGGAACCGTTGGAACCAATTTTGAAGGTGTATCGGTTTTAAAATTCCTTATTACCAAAAACAGTGATTACAACAACCCGCAATCGTGGTTAAGCGCTAAATAATTATGGAAATGAAGAAACCTTTTAATTTAAAAAATTGGATTGATGAAAACAGAGGGTTGCTAAAACCGCCTGTTGGAAACAAGAATATTTATACAGAATCGGGCGATTTTATTGTAATGGTTGTAGGCGGACCAAATGCCCGTAAAGATTATCATTACAACGAAACCGACGAGTTCTTTTTTCAGTTAGAAGGAAGTATTTCAGTTGCAGTTCAAACCGAAAATGGTAAGGAAGTAATGCAGTTGAATGCTGGCGATGTATTTCTTTTACCAGCTAAAACACCACATTCACCAATTAGAGCAGAAGGATCGGTTGGCTTGGTTGTTGAAATGAAACGCGCTAATGCTGATGCAAAAGACGGATTAATTTGGTTCTGCGAAAACTGCAACGAAAAACTGTACGAAGTTTATTTTCCGTTAGAAAATATCGAAACCGATTTTCTACCTCATTTTAAACATTTCTATTCTTCGGAAGATTTGCGTACCTGCAAAAAATGCGGAACGGTTATGGAAGCAGACGATCGCTTTATTGGTTAATTCTAACAATTCCAGTATCTTACAAAAATATATAAAAACAAAATATTATCATAAAAAAGCAATGAAAACAATTTTATCGCAATTAGGCTTAAACAATACAAACTTGGGTTCATCAACAGGAACACAGTGGTTTGCAAACGGATCGGAAATTTCATCATACACACCGGTAAACGGTTCGTTAATCGGTACGGTTCAAACATCATCAAACAGTGATTACGAAAAAGTAATGAGTACTGCCGAAAAGGCTTTTAAAGAATGGAGATTGGTGCCTGCACCAAAACGTGGCGAAATTGTACGTCAGGTTGGTGATGCATTACGCGAAAACAAAGATGCTTTAGGTAAATTGGTTTCGTACGAAATGGGTAAAAGCTTACAAGAAGGTTTAGGTGAAGTTCAGGAAATGATCGATATCTGTGACTTCGCAGTAGGTTTGTCTCGCCAATTATACGGTTTAACTATGCATTCAGAACGACCAATGCACCGCATGTATGAGCAGTATCATCCGCTTGGAATTGTAGGAATTATTTCTGCATTTAACTTTCCGGTTGCTGTTTGGGCTTGGAATGCTGCTTTGGCTTGGGTTTGTGGCGATGTTTGCGTTTGGAAACCAAGTTCTAAAACGCCATTGTGTGCTATTGCATGTCAGAATATCATTTCAAAAGTATTCGAAAAAAATAACGTGCCAGAAGGTGTTAGCTGTTTAGTTACAGGAAATGCTTCGGGCGATTTAATGAACAACGACAAACGCGTACCGTTGGTTTCTTTTACAGGATCAACACGTATTGGTCGTCACGTATCAAAAACAGTTGCAGAACGTTTTGGTAAAACTATTTTAGAGTTGGGTGGAAACAACGCAATTATTGTATCAGAACATTCAGATTTAAGTATGGTATTGGTTGGTGCGGTTTTCGGAGCAGTAGGAACTGCCGGTCAACGTTGTACATCAACCCGTCGTTTAATTGTTCATGAAAGTGTATACGATAAAACAATTGAAACATTGAAAAATGCTTACGGACAGTTGAGAATTGGCGATCCATTGGATGCTGCAAATCACGTTGGTCCGCTTATCGATACAAAAGCTGTTGAAGATTATTTAAAAGCGATTGAAAAAGCAAAAACCGAAGGCGGAAAAATAGTTGTTGATGGCGGTGTAGTTGAAGGTGCTGGTTACGAAAGCGGTTGTTACGTAAAACCATGTATTATTGAAGCTAAAAACGATTTCGAAATTGTTCAGGAAGAAACGTTTGCGCCAATTTTATATGTAATGAAATACAGCACAATTGAAGAAGCAATTGATATGCAGAACAATGTTCCTCAAGGATTGTCTTCTGCAATTTTTACAAATAATTTACGTGAAGCAGAATTGTTTTTATCTCAAGCAGGATCTGACTGTGGTATTGCAAACGTAAACATTGGTACATCGGGTGCAGAAATTGGTGGAGCTTTTGGTGGTGAAAAAGAAACAGGTGGCGGACGCGAATCTGGTTCTGATGCTTGGAAAGTATATATGCGCCGTCAAACAAACACCATTAATTACGGTACCGAATTGCCATTGGCACAAGGAATTAACTTTAATTTATAAAATACAGCACATGAAAAATTTATTTATAGCTGCAACAATGTTGTTATCGGTACAGTTTGTATCGGCTCAATCGGCAGATTTTAAGAAAGATGTAGTAAATTACATTAAATTATCAGGTTCAGCAGCTCAAGTTACAGCAGTTTTAGAACCGATTATGGAGCAAATGCCAGAAGATAAACAGGCAGACTTCAAGAAAGAATTTGAAACAACCTTGCCAAGTTTATATGATAAAATGGCAGATGTTATGATGAAGTATTATACTCATGACGATATTAAGAAAATGATTGAATTTTATAACACACCAGTAGGAAAAAAAATTCAAGAAACAACTCCGAAAATAACTAAAGATCAAATGAAAGCTGGTCAAGAATGGGGAATGGAATTACAAGGGTTGTTAATGAAATACATGCAATAATTATAAAATCGAGGTTTAATAAACCTCGATTTTTTGTTGTAATAATGTTAATCAATAACATTAAAATGAAAAATAATTGTAATTTAGATGTCTATTTTAAATAAAAAATTATGAAAAAGTTTATTTACGGCGCAATCATGATCTTTGCAGTGCAAACAGGTTTCGCTCAAACACAAGATGCTAAAACGTTCGTTGATAATATGGGAATGAAAACCAATATTGATGGCGTAAAAGAACAAATTTTACCAATGATTGATACTGCTAAAGTAGACGATTTTAATAAAGAATTCGATGCATTGGTAAATGGTTTTGTAACAGATTTCTCAAAACTAATAGATGAAAGTTACAATGCTGCAGATTTAAAAGCAGTTAATAAAAAGTTTGCAGACACTAAAGAATTAGATGTAATTGAACCTAAAGATAAAACTACATTTGAGCAAAAAGCAGGTGCTTTAAGCAACGAAGTAAACATGACCATGCAAGGTTTGGTTATGAAATACGCAAGTGCAGAAGCATTACAGCAAGCACAAGAATAATCAATACAAAAAAGATAAAGAGAGGCATTTACGCCTCTTTTTTTATGCGTATTTTTGAAAAAACATTATACAATGAATTGTCCGTGCTGTTCCAATAAATTATACGCAGAATGCTGTGAACCTTATCATACTAAAGAAAAATATGCACCAACTGCCGAAGCCTTGATGCGTTCGCGCTTTTCAGCCTTTGCCATTCCAAACGGCGACTATTTAATGAACACAACCTTACCGGCAAAACGTAAATTTCATACCAAAGAAGAACTTCAGGAATGGGGCGAAATCAATCAATGGATAAAGTTGGAAATCGTTAATGTTCCTACAATAAATCAGGTGGAATTTAAGGCTTTTTATATCGATCAAGATCAAAACGAACAATTACATCACGAATTATCGGTGTTTCAAAAAATGAATGATCGCTGGTATTATGTTTCGGGCGAATTTCTAAACGACAATTAATGTCTTAATCTGAATATATATTTGATATGGGAAGAAGAAACGAAACCAACCGACTGGCTTACAAGAAAAAGGTCGATCAAAAAAAGAATAAAGCAAGCAATGCCGAGGCGCTTCGAAAGGAAAAATTAAAGCAGATTCAGCAACAATTCAACCAGCAAAACAACCAAGATTTACAACAAGAATAACATGAAAATTCTGCATACAGCCGATTGGCATTTAGGAAAACGTTTAGAAGGTTTTTCACGATTTGAAGAACAAATTGATGTAATGAACGAAATCGTGGAAATTGCCGATCGCGAAAATGTAGATTTAATTTTAATTGCAGGCGATTTGTTCGATGCTTTTAATCCGGCGGTTGAAGCGGTTGATTTGTTCTACAAAACATTAAAACGACTTACAAATAATGCACAGCGACCTGTGATTGCCATTGCAGGGAATCATGATTCGCCCGATCGTATCAATGCGCCCGATCCTTTGGCACGTGAATGCGGAATCATATTAATTGGTTATCCAAACGAAAAAATCAATCCGTTTGAATTAGATCATTTTAAAGTAGAGAAATCTACCGACGGTTTTATTGAAATAAATATAAAAAATATTGATTTCCCAATTAGAATCATTCATACTGCTTATGCAAACGAAATTCGTTTAAAACAGTACTTTGGAGAGGAAAAAGAAGAGCAGTTAAACAGTGTTTTAAAAGAACAATGGACAAAAATTGCCGATGAATTTTGCGACGATAAAGGTGTAAATCTGCTAATTTCACACTTATACATGAACAAGCGCGGAACAGAGCTTTTAGAAGAACCCGAAGGCGAAAAACCCATTAAAATTGGTACTGCAGACATGGTATATTCCGATTGTATTCCGTCGCAAATTCAATACACCGCACTTGGTCATTTACACGCGTTTAACAACATTGGTACTATCGAAAAACCGGTTATTTATTCGTCGTCACCTTTATGTTACAGCTTTAGCGAAGCAGGTCAAACCAAATATGTTTCTGTCATCAATGCACAGCCAAACCAAGCTGTAAACTTTACCAAAATAAATCTTACCAAAGGAAAAGCGTTGGTTCGTAAAACATTTCAATTGGTTGATGATGCTGTAAGTTGGTTATTGGAAAATCCGGATACGTTGGTAGAATTGACTATGGAAACCGATACTTTTTTAACAACCGATGAACGAAAAGCGATATTTCAATCACATTCAGGCATTGTGCATTTAATTCCGAAAGTAAAAAATAGTGGTGCAGAGGAAATTTCGGCAAAGGAAATCAATTTGAATCAGGATATAAAAGATCTATTTAAAGATTATTTTAAATCTAAAAACGCCCAGCAGGAACCAAACAATGAATTGATGGATTTGTTTAACGAAGTTTTAAATAATCACGAAAACTAATTTATGATCCCAATTAAACTCACAATAGAAGGTTTGTATTCGTACCAAAAAAGACAAACCATTGATTTTGAAAATCTGATAAATGCAGGTTTATTCGGTATTTTTGGTTCGGTTGGTTCGGGAAAATCATCAATTTTAGAAGCTATTACCTTTGCGCTGTACGGCGAAACCGAACGTTTAAATAAGCAGGATAAACGTGCGTATAATATGATGAATTTAAAATCGGACACTGCATTTATTGAGTTCGATTTTTATAATTACGAAGACAAAATATTTCGTGTAACACGTGAATTTAAACGAAATTCTAAACGGTTTGATGATATTAAAACGCCAACGATTGTTTTTTACGAATGGATAAATAACGATTGGATTCCGTTGAATCACAGCAGTGCTGAAGAAATTGTAGGGTTGAGTTATGATAATTTCAAAAGAACCATCATTATTCCGCAAGGTCAATTCAAAGAATTTATCGAATTAGGTGCTACAGAAAGAACCAAAATGATGAAGGAAATTTTTAAGCTGCATCGCTACGATTTGCAGGAAAAAGTTTCGGTTTTAAATAGTAAAAATCTTACCGAATTAAATCAGTTAGAAGGAAAATTGTCGGGCTACGATGAAGTTTCCGAAGAAAATATTGCGGTTTTAAAAGAAAAACTTTCAGAAGAAGAGAGTATTCAAACCGAAAAACTAACTGTTTTTAAAGCGATAAACGAAAAACTACAACACTTAAAAAGCATAAAAACCGATTTTGAATCGTTACAGAATAAGAAAGAGCAATTTGCAGAATTCAATAGTCAAAAACCTGCAATCGATCAGAAAAAGTCGGAGTTAGAAATTTACGAACGCGTTTACAAAACCTTTAATCAGTTATTGGTTGACAGTAAAAAATATGAAGTTGAAGTTCAAGAAAAAACCAATCAATTAACAAACGATAAAACACTTTTACAAAATTCAGAGGCTGAATTGATTAAGATTGAAGCTGCTATCAACGAAATAAAACCTTATGTTGATGATTTGCCAAACAAACGTTTGCAGGAAAACGATTTAGATTTTATTGCTAAAATAATTCAGTTTACTATTGATGTTGTCGAGTTAAAAAATAGAACTTCTAACGGCGAAATTAAAGTTCGTGAAATAGAAC
>JAVXSC010000032.1:0-19619 GCA_036643355.1 Myroides sp. | reverse complement strand
GATCTGCTACAGAATTAACAGAAGCCGATGAAATTAAATTATTACAGAAATTAGTAAAGCAACGTAAAGATGCTGCGGCTATTTTTCTTGAACAACAAAGAAACGATTTGGCTGAACCAGAATTGGCACAAGCAGCAGTTATAGAGCAGTTTTTACCGGCACAATTATCAGAAGCTGATGTAGAAGTGGCTATTAAAGAAATTATTGCAGAAGGAAACTTTGCAGGAATGCAGTCTATGGGTCAGGTAATGGGCTTGGCAAATACAAAATTAGCAGGAACTGCAGACGGAAAGACCATTTCTACCATTGTTAAAAAGCTATTAACGGCATAACAATAATGTCTTCGTAGTTCAATTGGATAGAATGTTAGATTCCGGTTCTGATGATGCAGGTTCGAATCCTGTCGAGGATACATATTGATACGAAAGCAATCTTTTTAGGTTGCTTTTTTTATTTACAATTAATTAAAGAGGAGGTTTGAATTTGTAGGATTACCCTTTATTTTGTAAAAAAGGTCTGTGTTTACTGAATTTATCAAATATCAATCGCTAAAAATATTAACTATATTCATTACCTAAAAAATAAAATATTCACAATAATTATTTTTACTATTTTTATTTAGATTTATTACAAATACATTTGTTTCCAACATTTTAATCTATCTAAAAATGAAGAATTTTTATTCTAAATTGATGCTGGGATTCCTTCTTCTCTCCACATCAACAATAAATGCCCAAACAACAACTTATTGTGTCCCTACATACAGTGGTTGGGCTGTTAATGAGCCTGCAGAACCTATTACTTTAGTACAATTTGGTACAGGAACGGCATCAATCAATAATCCTTCATCTGCAACTGTTTCTACATCTACACCACGTTATGAAGACTTTTCTAGTATTTCAATGAATGTGCAGCGTGGACAAACATATGATTTAAAAGTTAAGGGAAATACCAATGGAAATTTCACAAACTATTTTACAATTTATTTTGACTGGAACGGTGACGGTGTTTTTTCTAATGCTACACCTGCAAACGCTGCTGCTCAACAACAATTAATCAATCAACCAGAGAAACACCAACATACAACGGCAATTGTTAACAGTACTGGTGCAGATAATATAGAAATGGTTCATTCAGTTACTATTCCGAACGATGCAGTTCTTGGATCAATTAGAATGCGTATTGTTAAAAACATGAATGCGCCTTCTAGTGCGCCTTGTGCAAATCCATTTTTTCCCAGAGGTCAGGTTGAGGATTATACATTAAACATTACAAATGGTAGTACAACGCCGGTTGTTTGTGCCGATCCGGGACCAAACCCAGGAGACACCGGTTGTGTAACCTTTACATACAATGGTACATCGGTAACATATACAACAGTTCGTGGTGCAGACAATCAGATTTGGCTTCAACAAAACTTGGGAAGTACACAAGTTGCTACATCGGTAAGTGATGCTGCATCGTACGGAGATTATTTTCAATGGGGTCGTTGGGTGGATGGTCATCAAGTAGTTAATTCAACATTAACAGCTACTCCTCCTACGCCAAATAATCCATCTGGAATTAGTAACGGATCAACAGCCTTTTATTCGGCTGCATATAATTCTCCTAATAACTGGTGGTCTACCGGAACAACTACAGATACTTGGTCTACTGCATTACCGTCTTCGGCAACCTCAACAGACGGATGTGATCCTTGTAAAGCAATTGGCAATGGCTGGCGATTGCCTACAATTACCGAAATTGGCACAATGATTACAAGTGAGAATCTTTCCAACGTTAGTGCTACAGGTGCTTTTGCTAGTAATTTAAAAATTCCAGCTAGTGGCACAAAAGATTACAGTGGTATGTTCTCACAGGGTAGTAGATCTTATTTTTGGTCTTCAACACCTATATACACGGGAAGTGCACAATACTTCTATTCAGGATTGGCAGTTACTGTTGAAGGTCATGGAGGTAGAGATACCGGAATACCTATTCGTTGTATTTACCAAGCTACAATACCTGTTAATACCGTTGCAGTAACAACACAAAACAATGTTGCTGCTACAATTACTGCCGCAAACGGTACTTTACAATTACAGGCTGCAATTACACCTACCTCAGCTAACCAAACAGTAACTTGGTCGGTAAAATCAGGAAGTACTTCTGCAACTGTTGACAATACAGGTCTTGTTACCGGTTTAACAAACGGAACGGCTGTTATTCGTGCTACTTCTGTAGCTGATACAACTAAATTGGAGAATTAACGGTTACTGTAAATATTCCTACAGCTAATCCATGTACTGCAATTCAGACTTTTTTAGAAACTTTTGATACGTTTACAGCATTCCCAGAAAATTGTTGGACAGCAAACTATCCTAACCAGCCATTTATTACACTTACCGCAGCTAAAACAGTACAAATGTACAGTAACAATCAGCCAAACGACGTTATTTTGGTTTCACCAGAAGTTTCTACGATCGATGGTCAACATCAATTAGTTTTCGACATTGTTTCTACAAATGGAGCTGCTACTACTGTTCAAATTGGAACAATGACAGACAACACTGATTTTTCAACTTTCGCTGCTGTTGGAGCTCCGTTTACACCTTCAGTAGGATCTCATTCAACACAAGCTATTCCAGCAAATGCAGGACATAAGTATGTTGCCATTAGATTTATTCACGGTGGTGGTCATGGAAAAGTTTTAGTTGTTGATAATGTGGAATGGAAGCAGGTAACTGCAAGCAATGATAAATTTGATGCTGATAAATTGAGAATCTATCCAAACCCAACAACAGGTATGTTCTTTATTGATACAGATATCGACGTAAAATCAATTGAAATTAACAATACATCTGGTCAAAGAATTTTAAAGACCAATCAAAAGAATATTAATCTTGAAAATGCTTCAAACGGTTTATACATTGTAAACGTTTATGCTGCCGACGGTACGCATGCATCTTACAAGGTCATCAAGAAGTAAATTTAATTCCCATCAAATAAAAAGGCTGTCTAATTTAAGACAGCCTTTTTAAATTTAAAACACAACCAAAAACTATTTAGCCTGTTTGTCTATTTCTTGTTGAATAATGTTCCAATCGTAATAGTGAAAAACCATACCGTTGCTCATTGCAACTAACATTCCGTTGGTGAATGAACCGCCGAAATTGAAATTAACAGCATCTGCCCCATCGCATTCTATGGTAGAAAACGGAATTTTCGCAATCATTTTATGGTCGTTTGCATTACCATTTTCGCCTTCACGTTTATAAACAACAAAGTTATTCGCCTGTTGGTCTGAAATCAAGATGTAACCTTGATTGGCATTGGTTTTATAAAGAGCGATACCTTCATGATCGCGCTTAAAATCTTTCTGACCGAAAAATGCTAATTCTTCATTTCCTTTTGCAGGATCGGCATAATACTTTCTTATTCCTTGGGTTTCATCGGCATAATAAATATATCCCAACTCATTATCAACCATAATGGCTTCAATCTCCTTTTTTCCAGAATAGTTTCCGAATTTACGCACCAAATTAGCTGTAACCGTTCCTTTGTTATCGGTTAATTCGTACTGATACAAATATTCGCCCGAAACACCTTCTTTTCTGCCGACAATTGCATAAATTTTTCCGTTTGAAGGATTGGTGTACAATGCAATTCCCATTGGGTCTTTTTGTTCAGAATCAGCAAAAACGGCAATTCCGCCATTATCAACAGGTTTTAAATCGGGTAACGAAAATATACGGATCTGATCTTTTTTACGCTCGGTTACAACTGCGATGTCAACCTTTTTTCCATTCAAAATTAATCCGTATGCGATGTCCACATTGTTTGGGCGATCCATAGGATACACTTTATTTACAATTTTCCCTTGCAAATCATACGCATACAAACCGCCAGTCGATGCTTCTTTATCGGTTCCGATAATTAATGATTGTGACGGATTTGATTTGTTGATCCAAATAGCAGGATCGTCGGTATCATGCGGAGTTGCCTGTGTAACAACCGTTGGTTTCAGTGCATTTTTTGCTACCGGAGCCAATTTTGAAGAATTACAAGATGTTACTAAAGCGGTAACCGCTAAAAGATATAGTACTTTTTTCATTTTTTAATTTCGGTTTGATAAATTACTTTGAAATCTTTTTCGTTTGATTGAATTACGTAAGCTTTCAAAATGTTGTTGGTTAGGGTGAATGCCATAAAACCTGGAACGGCTTCGGCAAAAAGCGATCCTTCTATTTTACCGCTTTCGCGCAATTCACTGCCTGCACCAGATAAAAACTGCATTACTTTTTTGTTGCTTTTTTTAATGATCTGCAAATCGTGCTCGTGTCCGCAAATGTAAGCGTCAACCTTATACTTTTCTAAAATTGGTTCGAAAATCAACTGGGTGTCTTTGGTTTCCTGATCGTTTTTGCGTTTTCCACCCGTGTAAAGCGGATGATGCCCCACCACAATTTTCCATACAATTTTAGGATCGTTATTGGCTAATTTGTTTTCGATCCACTTTAATTGTTCATTCGTATCCTGATCGTTTATTCCCAAATATTTTTCAGGATTTGCCTTGTATTTTGTTACAAACGGATTGGTATCAATAACCAACAATTGTAAAAATTTCCCTTTATCAATTTCTATTAATCGTTCAAAATAACGGTCGGGCATTTCCCATCTTCTCGAAATCTTACTGTAATCAATCTGTGCCTGAACACTTCCTTCGTAATCATGATTTCCCAAGGCAACAAACCAAGGTTCGTGCAGTAAATGGTGCGTATAAATGTTTTCGAACGATGAAAACCACTGATAATCTTGTGTGCTTTGAACTCCCGTAGGATAAAAATTATCGCCAACAGAAATGGTGAAATTCATATCTAAAATTTCGGCAATTGTTCCCATATCTCGGGCAACTTCTTTCTGTGTGAAAGCACCGTGACGACCAAAATCGCCGATAGCCAAAAACGAAATTCCGCCTTTCGGTGCCTGAATTTCCGAATGTTGATGAACCGTGTTATTAAGCGTATGATCAGGACGCTCCTGACCATACGAATAAAAACTAATGACTAATAAAAATAATATGTAGAATGGATGTCTATTCTTCATTAAAAATCATATTTAACTCCCAATGTAAATCGAGATTGATAATATTCCATTTGTTTCATGCGGTTGCTTTGACCTTGATAATAACGCAACGGCTGGTTGGTTAAGTTGTTTGCTTCAAGAAACACGCGCCAGTTTGGAGTAAACTTGTACGAAGCATTGAAATCTAAAAAGAATTGCTTGTCGTAATAGCTGTCTTCAAACTCATTTCCACCAATTTCATCTAAATAAGCCGATGTGAAGTTAGCCGATAAACGTGCAGAGAATTTGTTGTTTTCCCAAGCAAGCGATCCATTAACCATGTGCGGTGCGGTGCGTGGTAAACCTAAACCTGTACGTGCTGTACCGTCTTCGTTTGTAATTCCTTTCGCATCAGATTTTGTGAAGGTATAGTTGGCATACAAACCAAAGTTTTTAAAGAATTTCCCTGGTAAGAAATCTAACTGACGTTGGAAAGCAACTTCGAAACCGTAAACACTTACTTTATCGCCGTTTCTTGCCTGTGTAAAATCCCAGTTTTCGCCTGCAGGAATAGGGTTTGATACATTAGGAAACTGTGCAGCGAAATCGCTTGACGTGAAAATAGTATTGTTATAAGTATAGATGAAATTATCTAAATTTTTGTAGAACGCACCAGCAGACACGATACCAATGTTTTCAAAGTAATTTTCTGCCATTACGTCAAAGTTGGTCGCATACGTTGCCTTTAAATTCGGGTTACCAGCAGCAATTTCTGTATCGGCAGGAATTACGTTTACGTAAGGTGCCAAATTGTAGTAGTTAGGACGCGCAATACTTGTTGTTACTGCAGCTCGTAATATAAAATTATCAGTAACCTTATGTTTTAACGTAACACTTGGAAGTACGTTTAAATAATCGTTTTCATTTTTGATCTCGCCTACCAAATCTTCCTCGTCCATAACATAGTTTCCGGTATATTCAATAGCCGTATGCTCTAAACGAACACCTGCAATTAACGATGTTTTCTCGTTAAAATCCTGATCCCAACGTAAATATCCTGCGGTTATACGCTCTTTAGCCTTGTAGTTTGATGAAAGGAATTCTGAAGGCTGTAAAGATGATTCAAATAAATTAGGATTTGTTAGATCTAACGATCCCAATAAAGCACGGTCAGGGAAAAATCCTGGTGCATACTGTGATCCCGGATTAAATCCATCGCCACTCCAGTTTACATTTGGCGTTTCAGCCAAACTTCCCCATGGCGTTAATGGTTCGTATTCGTAGAAAATATTGTCACGTTTTTTATCTTTCAAACGTAAACGTGCACCAAAACGCAAACGCCCTTTTTGATCTTGAATAATTGACATTGGTACACGGAAGTTTAATTTCGCGCCGATTTCTTCTTCCTGCGTATAATCGTGGTTTTCTGTGATAGATCCTAATTCGAAATTATTAGGATCTTCGCCCCCAACAGCATAAACCAACGGATTGTTTCCATCGCCGATATTCTGTCCCATTACCACATCTTGCTGACGGAAATCGATGTATCTTTCATTTGGACGATCCTCACTTGCTTTAGAGTAAGAAACTGCCCAATCCATATCTAATTTTGGCGACAATAAATGTTCTCCACGTAACGAAACATTCATTACACGTTGATCTTCTAAACGTGTATTTTTGTTTCTGTTGTTATCAATACCACCTTTTGTTTCTCTGCGGATTTCACCAATATACGTTCCGTCATCTTGCAATTCCAAATCTCTGTAACGTGTTCTGTAACGGTTTTCACGGTCATCGCGCCAGTTGTACATTGCAGTGAAATCGATTCTATTGTTCTCGTTAAAAACATAATCTGCACTTAACGATGCACTTCTACGAACACGCTGAACATCGTACTTACGAATATCCATTTCGGTTAAATACGCAGTGCCGTTATCATCTTTATCCCAAACAGCTTCTACGTTATCTGACCCAAAATTTTGCGACTGCCATGTTCCCGAAGCTATAATTCCTAATTTATTGTCTGCAAAACGGTTTCCGTAAACAAAAGCGCCGTTGTACAAACCTTTATCACGAATTGGCGCATAACCACCCGATAATGTTGCAGAAATACGCTCACGGTTTGGTACGGCACGAGTTACAAGATTTACAGATCCTCCAATTGCATCGGCATCCATATCAGGAGTCAACGTTTTATTTACTTCGATAGATGAAATCATATCCGATGGAATTAAATCCATCTGAACATTTCGGTTATCTCCTTCGGCAGAAGGGATACGGTCGCCATTCAAGGTTACCGAGTTTAATTCTGGCGATAATCCACGAACAATAATGTTACGTGCTTCACCCTGATCGTTCTGCATTGTGATTCCCGGTACACGTTTTAACGCGTCACCTACGTTAGCATCTGGAAAACGCCCCACCTGATCAGACGAAATAATGTTGGTAATATTGGCATTGTTACGTTGTTGGTTTAACGCTTTTGCCTGTCCGCGAAGAAAATCTCCCATAATTACAAGCTCCTCTAATTCTTCGGATCCTGTAAAAAGCTGAAAGTTTGCGGTTGTTGTTACATTTGTTGTAACTACTACTTCTTGTGCTGCAGTTACGTAACCAATATATTCTACATATACGGTGTAAGTACCTTCTGGAAGGCTTAAAAATTCGTAACCTCCGTTTTGATCGGATACAGTGTAACGGTTAGAATTTTCGATTTTAATTGTTGCTCCGGGTAAAGAAAACTGGTTGTCTCCATCGGTAATTTTTCCGGCAATTACCCCATTTTGAGCAAATGTCAATGCACTTACTAAAGATGCGGCTAAAATGTAAAAATTTTTCATTTTTATAGTTTTGGCTTCAAAAAATTATTTGCACAAAACTACCTATCAAACAAAATTAGAACGTTAGCTGTAGATTATTGAACCGTTAAGGAAGATCATAACGATGTGAATGAATTGTTAAGGAATGTATAAAAAGCAACGTTGCTTTAATATGACACACCGCATTATTACTGACTTTCTTCAATATTTAAAAGCAATCGATATTCTTCAAAACGATGTTCCCTAACCGGTTTTATAAAAGGTTCGGTACTAAAATACAGCAACAAACACGGGCTTATGTTTTTATATTTCTCAACAAATTCAAAGTTTGTTAATTCGCCATTTTTAATTCGTTGCTTTATTTTATTGTGATACGGATACATGATTTAAATTTACACTTGTGTTATTTAAAGGTACAATTATAATTTTTGTTTTTGCAAATAACGGGATCCACTTAACGTATTGTTACCGTTAAATATAACGCCAACATACTAAAAAATGTATTTAAATCGTTATCTTTACGCCATCACTTTACTTATCCTTTACTTATAAAAGTTTATTGCAGAAAGTGGTATTTTAAATGACAAGTAAAATAATTGGGGTGGGAAATTACATCCCTTCGCAAACCATTACTAATTTATTTTTTGATAAACATCATTTTTTAGATGAAAGTGGGCATATACTACAACAAGATAATGCTACAATAGCCGATAAACTAAAAGAGATTACGGGTATTGAAGAAAGACGTTATGCGCAAAACGATCAGGTTACTTCGGATCTTGGATTTATTGCTGCACAGCGTGCAATTGAAAATTCGGGAATTGATCCAGAAACATTAGACTATATCATATTTGCACATAATTTTGGCGATGTCCGTTTTGGAACGATCCAGTCTGATATGGTGCCGAGTTTGGCATCGCGTGTAAAGCATCTTTTAAAAATAAAGAACAATTTCTGCGTGGGCTACGATGTACTTTTTGGCTGCCCCGGTTGGATTGAAGCAATGATACAAGCAAATGCTTTTCTTAAAGCCGGTATAGCAAAACGATGCCTGGTGATAGGTGCCGAAACGCTTTCGCGGGTTTCTGATATTCACGACAGAGACAGTATGATTTATGCCGATGGTGCCGGCGCTGCAATTGTAGAGATCAGTACAGACGATTCCGGTTTAAAATCGCACCTTTCGGCTTCTTTTACTATGAAAGAGAAAGATTATCTGTATTTTGGAAAATCGTACAACAACCAAAGTTGCCCTGATACAAAGTTCATTAAAATGAACGGCAGAAAAATCTATGAATTTGCCCTGTTGAATGTTCCTAATGCCATGAAAAAGTGTTTTGACGACAGCGGATATACCATAGATCAATTAAAAAAGATCATTATACATCAGGCAAATGAAAAAATGGACGAGGCTATCGTGAACCGTTTTTACCAGCTTTACAATACTTCTGTCCCTGAAAATATAATGCCAATGGTTATTCACAAACTTGGCAACAGCAGCGTGGCTACCATTCCGACTTTGCTTACCATGATTTTAAACAGCGAACTACCAGAACACAACATTACTAAAGGCGATATTGTTTTGTTTGCATCGGTAGGTGCCGGTATGAATATCAATGCGTTTGTATATAAATTCTAACATTATACCGTAAAAAATCACGAAAAAGGGTATGTAATTGCTTACATACCCTTAACTTTTTTTAATAAACAGTTTGTTATTATTTTCTTTTAACGTTAACTGCCATTAAACCTTTTTGTCCGCGTTCGATATCGAATACAACTTCGTCGTTCTCACGTACATTTTCTAATAAACCTGAATTGTGTACAAAAACATCTTCGTTACCGTTTGCTTGTGAAATAAAACCAAAACCTTTAGTTTCATTGAAAAATTTTACTGTGCCTTCTTGCATCTCTTTTTTATTTAAATTAATTATTCTGTTACTTTTTAATATCTATTGCTCTGTATCCTTTCGGAGTCATTTCTTTTTTATAGCTCACCTTGTTGTGTTTTTCTACGGTTTGGGTTGTTTGCCCAACATGGAAAAATACGTTTTCACCGGTATTATCTTCTGTAATAAACCCGTATCCTTTTTCGCTTAAGTAGGTAACAATCCCTGTAAAATCTGCATTAGGATCTACTGCCGATTCTTGAGCTCTTTTTGCTTTTGCCAAATCTGCATCTCTGTTTTGAAGATGCGGCGGAACTTCTGTAAAATGACCGTTTACATCAACATAAACAATCATGTCGTCCAGAGTTTTGCCTTTGTTATTATTGTCCTTACGGTCTTCTCTGCGTAATTGTTTATCTTGTAATTTTTTAGTTTTTTTCTTATTATTTTCTTTTTTAGAAAAAGAATCTGCCATAGTTTATCTTTTAATTGTTGATTTTTATATTTTGCGTAACTACAGGCATATTAAAGCCTATTAGTTTTTGAATGTTTTTAAGGTCTTTTTTCTCTTCGGTATCACAAAAAGAAATAGCAACCCCTTCATAACCTGCGCGTCCGGTTCTACCGATTCTGTGAACGTACGTTTCGGGTACGTTTGGCAATTCGTAATTAACCACATGCGGCAGTTCGTCAATATCAATACCTCTTGCAGCAATGTCGGTAGCAATTAAAACGCGGATTTTTGAATTTTTAAAATCTTCCAACGCTTTTTGTCTGGCGTTTTGCGATTTGTTTCCGTGTATTGCAGCTGCGTGAATACCCGATTTTATTAGCTTTTTAGCCAATTTGTCTGCTCCGTGTTTAGTTCGTGCAAAAACCAGTGAACGGTGTATTGTTTGATCTTCTAAAATGTGAATCAGCAAATCTAACTTCTCTGCTTTTTCAACATAATAAACCGATTGCTTTACGGTTTCTGCTGTTGAAGATACCGGTGTAACGTTTATTTCTTTAGGGTTGTTAAGGATTGATTGAGCAAACTTGCGGATTTCCTGCGGCATGGTAGCCGAAAAAAACAGGGTTTGTCTTTTTGCAGGAACTTTTGTAAGAATCTTTTTTACATCGTTTACAAAACCCATATCCAACATACGGTCGGCTTCATCAAGCACCAATATTTCAATCTGCGACAATTTAATGCAACCTTGTGCAATAAGATCTAAAAGTCTTCCTGGTGTTGCAATCAATATATCTACACCTCTGTCTAACGCTGCGATTTGTTTTCCTTGCGGTACGCCACCAAAAATTGCCAGATGTTTTAAACGTAAAAATGTTCCGTAGGTTTTAAAGTTTTCGCTGATCTGTATTGCCAACTCTCTTGTAGGCGTTAGAATCAATGTACGAATACCTTTTTTTTCTGCCGGATTTTTATCTAACAATTGTAATACCGGTATAGCAAACGATGCCGTTTTTCCCGTTCCTGTTTGGGCACAGCCAATTACATCGTTTCCGTTAAGTATATGTGGTATGGTTTGGTACTGTATTTCGGTAGCCTTGGTGTATCCTGCTTGGGTTACAGCCTTCATGATAGGCGGTATAATATTTAAATCTGTAAAATTCATAGTTTCTCACCGGAATACCGGCATTTTTCATATCTCAACAATTATATACAAAAGATACAATTAGTGGGATACTTTTTAAAAAGCTTTGACGTGTTATTGCCAAATTTCTTTTTAAATTATTACTCCTTGTTGTTCTGCTTTATTTACAACGCATTAAAACGATTTAACGTTTAGTATTTTGGTTGATTTTATTCAAACGAAAACAAAATAGATCGCAGCCTGATAATTGCTGTTATTTACCGATAAGTAAAAAGATGATGCTATAATTGCTTTTTCATTAATCTGAAAATGATCAGATGGGCCAACTAAATGTTCATAAAATTAAAATGTGGCAACTGAAAAAAGCAAAACTGAGAGAGAAAAAATGGATGTTTTAGACTGTTTCAGAAGAGGCAAATACAAAAGCCTGTCAATAAATTCTTTACAAAGATATATAAAAAATTCCAATAAACGGTAATTCTTCTTAAAATATAGCAATTACGCTTTAAATAAGGATGCTTCCACAACTTTTTTGCGTTGCTAAGTATCCTTGATAATGATAATCTACCTTTACTTTATAACCAAAAGCAGACTGCGCTTTGTTGTTAATTAAAATTCCATTGGAATCAAAAAAACTGTTTTTCCCCGCTTTGTTGATAAATTCTATAAAAATATTAGTATCTAAACTAAATTTCACCAACTGTAACTTATTAAAAAAAGCTTCGCAATTAATACCTATCTCTTTCAAATGCAAAATGGCATCACTGCAACTGTCTACCTTTGTAACCTGCAACATATAATCTAACTTCATGGTATGTAATTTTTGTGAAGGTACAACATTTCTACGCAAAACCTGAAGTAAAATATAAAAAGCGGGCTTTTACACCCGCTTAATTTTGGATAACCGCACTTATTTTATTTAAGTTAAAACCTAATTTGTATTAATAAGAATACCTGCTACATTGTAAAGGCTGCGGTTTATTCTCACGTACATATCAGCAAATTTTATGCCAATGCGCAATGTTTTTATTGTTGAAAATCTATACTTTTTAATTTATTATTATTTTTTGAATAAATATTTTACAAGAAAGCAATTAAACGTAATTTATTAATCTACATTAAGATTTTTAAAAACAATATGTTCTACATTTGTGACTTCATAAGTGTTTTTTTTGGTTAATAAAAGAGGTTGCTAGCGCTTGCTGTAACCTCTTTTTTCTTTATCCAATAAATTGCTTGGAAAACTGCCTGTCTAATTCAGTTTAAAATTGTACCCAACGCCTATTGTTACCGGTATTAAGCTAGACTCTAAAAATACTCTAGGATCATTTTTCATAGCATCATAGTTATCCATAAATTTTTCTGATCTTACGGGCACAAAAATTCCTGCGCTTAACTTATTGCCCTGTTTTCCCATTTTTATATCAACATTCGCCCCAAATGTTACTCCGTACGATGTCATATTATAATTAGGCGCACCAGAAACTTTAGATACCGCATTGTATCCATAAAAAACCATAGGATTAATAGAGACTTTTTTATCGGGCATAATTTTGTAAGTAGCACCTACATTCCAGCCAACCGACAATAAGTTAAATCCCAATCCTGCGAAAACGCCTACATTTTTTATGGGAAGATATTCTACTTTAGCACCTACGCCGCCATAATCCAATCCCATTCCCAATCCTAAATAAACCTGATTATTCTCTTGGGCATACGCAGATCCCATTCCTACCAACATAGACAGAAAGCAGATTTTTTTTAAAAGTTTTTTCATTTAATAAATTTGTTTTCTTTGATTATACTGGCGTCACTAATCTTAAATAAACACAGTGACCACCTTTTAACGCCGGCAAATATAAGCATTATGCCTTTATTGTACAGACTCAATTTACAGAATTAAAAACGACAAATTTTTAACTTTATTGCGTTTTATAAATTGATAATTTTGTAAAATGTATGCTTTAGTAGATAGTAATAATTTTTATGTAAGTTGCGAACGGATTTTTAACCCAACCTTACGCCACCAGCCCATTGTTGTTTTAAGTAATAACGATGTGTGTGTTATTTCGCGATCTTACGAAGCTAAAAAACTGGGCATTCCTATGGCTGCGGCTGCGTTTGAATACAAAAGCAAGTTTAAGGAATTAAGCATTCACGTATTTTCATCGAATTACGCTTTGTATGGCGATATGAGCAATCGGGTTTATCGCATCCTTAAAAATTACACACCCGATATTGAAGTATATTCTATTGACGAATGCTTTCTGCATTTCAATAATTTTTCTACACAGCCGCTTGATGAATGTGGCAAACAAATACGCCAGGAGATTCTACAAAAAACACTTCTTCCAACCTGCATAGGCATTGCTCCAACCAAGGCATTGGCAAAAGCGGCAAATCATATCGCAAAGAAATTTCCACAGTTAGAAGGCGTTTATTTGATCGATACCGAAGAAAAACGTCTGAAAGCACTGCAATGGTTGAATATTGAAGATGTTTGGGGAATTGGCAGACGCATGTCTAAAAAACTAAAAAACAAAGGTGTTCACAAAGCCATTGAGTTCACCGAACTTCCCGATTAATATGTAAGAAGGCAATTTTCGGTAGTGGGACTTCGATTGAAAAAGGAATTAGAAGGAATTTCGGTTTTAGAACTGGAAGAATTACAATCGAAAAAACATATTGCAACCACCCGATCTTTTGATACCACTTATACCGATAAGGAATATCTTGCTGAACGCATTACCACTTTTGCCGTAACATGTGCTGCTAAACTGCGTAAACAGAAGTCAACATGCCAGCTGGTTACCGTTTTTGTTTACACCAACCGGTTTAACGAGCAACAGGAACAGTATTCAAGATCGGTCAATGTGAGTATTCCCTACGCGACGAATTCTGATATTGAAATCGCCAAATACGCCAAAAAAGGTTTGGACATTATTTTTAAAGCCGGTTTCCATTACAAAAAAGCGGGAGTTATTGTGGGAGGAATTGCTCCGGAAAACGAAAAGCAGTTTAATTTGTTCGAAGAAGAACCCTTTAAACATCGTGAAATAATGCAGACGATAGATAAACTGAACTCTAAATACGGAACACAGAAATTAAAACTGGGTTCGCAGGCATTAGATAAAACATGGAAAATGCGTCAGGAACATTTAAGCGCGAACTACACCACAAAATGGAACGATATTTTAGAAGTACAATGATACAGTTTATAAAATTTGGCAACGAGTTGGAATATTTACCCATTAACACCAATGGCAAAAAATATTATGTGCAGTTACGCGAAGGTGTGAATGCCGGATTCCCTTCGCCTGCAGAAGATTTTTTGAACGACCGCATAAGTCTAGACGAGCTGTATCTTTCTAAAATAGAATCAACGTTTGTAAACCGCGTAAAAGGTTTGTCGATGTATCCGGATTATCACGAAAATGATATTTTAATTTTACGATCAGATTACGAACCTCAGCACGGCGATGATGTGGTTGTATCAATAAATTCATCAGAATACACCTTAAAACGATACGATAAAATAAATTCTAAACTGGTAGCTTTAAACCCGGAATATGCCAATTCTGTAAAAATCAATGAAAATGACGAAGTAGTTATTTTAGGTGTGGTTGATGCATTGGTACGAGATATTAAAAAACGGAGGTAACTTTATCTAATTCTATTTTGATGAACATATCCTAAAAATAGCAAATTTTTATTAAGCTCCGCATTTCTAGCATTTATTTTAAAACTACCTAGCGAAGATTAGCGCTAAGGTATCATGGAATTATATTCCGAATTATCACTTACTATTCTCGGTTTGAGCAGATTTAACCTATCTTTTTTTTAGCCTATTAGATTCCTATTTTACGAATAACTATTTGCATCCCTTTTCTGGATAAGTTCAATAGCTTCTAACATTTTAAAGAAATTAACCATCGATATACTGCAACTGTAGTCTTTACCAAAATCTGTTTCGCTCATAGCAGACATGACCAAATCAAAAATTGATTTACATACGCGATCGAGACTAAAGCAATCAAAAACGGTTTCGAAAACCAAATAGGGATTCTTAAATTCTTCTTCATTTAAATATTCCAGTTCCATCAGTTCCTGACGCGTTACGTCGCTTACCATAAGATTCATTTTTTTAAATTCTGACGGATTCAGATAGATTCTGTAAGCCGCTTTGAACAAAGACTGCAGCACAACCATATCATACAATACATCGGAAACACTTTCTTTATCGTACATTGTATGACTTAAAGTATAGCAGCAGTAATAACGCAACTGTTTCCGGTAATACGAAACACTGGCAAGATGCTTAAGCAGCCAGATTAACTGATAAGGACATTCGACATCATCTTGTGTCCAATAATGTGAGTCTAAAGAAAATTTATGCGTCTTCATAATCGTTTTCCCTTTTATAGATTAGCCAGCAAGCATCCAACAACCGATGTATATTAATAAAAGAAATACTTATATCGTCTGACGGGTTGTCTACAGATTTTGATAATGCATGTTCTACGATATCAAACAAATCAAATTCTATTTGTTCAAAAGACTGCTTCTTAAAAACATTCTTGAATGTTACGAGCGGATCTGCATATTCTTCGGATGTGAGATTGCCTATAAACAAATGATATTCATTGGAGTCAGATACACATGTCGTTTTCTTACGCAGTTTTTTCTTAGGGTAAGCATACAAACTATAACTCACCCGAATAATTGACCGCAGGATATTAAATGTGAGTAAAGAAGTAGAGGAACTTTCATTCTTTCGTATTTTTCCATTAAAGGAATACTTCATCATCTCGTTTAACTCTGTTTTCAATTCCGCGGGATGAATGTACCGAAAAACAGCTTTTAACAATTCGGACGGTTTTTTGATTACCTGTATGTTCCAGATATGGGCATCGAAGGGAATTTTTACCTTTTTCATAATTTTATTTATTTAAAAGTTGATTATTCTGTATTTCGCTGTACAGCTTTTCACAAAGGCACAATGCCTTTGCAAAGACCTGTTGCGTACAAGGCAGTGGTGCTGTTTCGGGTTGCGGTAAAAACCCCACAGGTGTAAGCAGCATGTTCAGTACTTCGGGTATACCTTCACTGGCAATACATTTTTGGCAGACATCGGGTACAAACGACTGAAACAAGTGCACAAGATACCTGCAGCTGTACATGGAAGGTACGTAGTGAATACGCTGGTATAAGAGCGCAAGCACCAAATGCTGGAAGATGTTTTTAAGAAGCAGTATGTGTCCGTGCCTGTACACCAGATCCCGTTGCTGAAATGCCACAAACAGCGGTTCAATATAATTTAAGCGCTGCTGCCAATAGGTATTTTGCAGTTGGGTTGTATTTTCAAACAGTTGTAAGGTATCATTGCACACAAGGCTGTTTTTAAGATACACCCTGTTTTCGGGCACCATATATTTAACGATAAACCCTTGTAACTGTTTCTGATGTTTTTGCAGCCAATAGGTTGAATGTATCAAACAGCAAATCTGCACCCTGCCTTTAAAATGGCTTGAAACATTCCGAACAACGGCATCGTGCTGTTGAATGTTCAACTTATCGCTCAGCAACAGCAGATTGAAACTGTAGCGATTATTATTGTTGTTTTTAGTTTTTCCCAATACATACAACGCATCCAGCTTGTAATGACCGGTTAAGAACGAAACCAGTTGCTCTGTAGTCAATGTTTCTTCTTGCAGTGATTCTGAAATAACCTGATCTAGATAATTACGGTAAAAAGCATTTAATTCTGCCACACCGCCATTCATCGCCCTTACTACCCTGTTCACTGTTTTTTGAAAAGCATGTTGCTGCGACTCGCCAATAACATATTCGGTATGATCTTGAAAAGGCATTGTCTTTACTTTTAAAATGTTGTTCAGGGTTTTAGCGAACTGCGGGTAGTATTTTTCTATAAACAGTTGGAATTGTGTGGCAGTAAAATTTTGATGTACCGATTTAGGAAGTGAAACGTTCATTAGCAGTTCCAAATAATAAGCAAAAACTTCGTTTAGCGCTACATTTGCTGCCTGATACATTTGGCGGTTCATCAAAGGTTTTACAAAACTGTTTATGGCATGGTCTGCTTTTTGGATTACTGTAGTTGAATGGTTCACAAAAAACTGTTTTGACTTGTTTTTATCTGTACCATAAAAATTTTGAAACAGACCATTCCAACGTTTGGTGCTATCGGCATAAAGCACAAAGCACGGTTGCAGGAACAATTGCAGAAAACTAAAATGAAAGTGCGAAAAATACGGTGCCACGGTATGGTAGTTTACGCTTATAAAAGTATCATGTTGTGTTAAGGCATCCAACATATTAATGTGGCTGTGCAAACCCGCAAGGGTATCGCCGTTAGTATCTTTAGCAACTACCAATGTCAATATTTTAAGTTTGCTGTTTGTAACAGGCGTATAAAAAATGAGCTGTACCTGTGAAAACCGTTTGCATTCGCTGATGAAGATGTTTAAAGAATCGGGAATTTCTGCGGGGATTGTATATTGGTCTTGACTTTTCATATTAAGATTTTTAAAGTTGAATAAGTCAAAGTTGCGCAACCGTTTGTATGTAAAGCGCCATAAAGTTATGTATCGTACCACGACGATGTAGTAAAATACCGACAGGCGGTTTTCTTCGTTTTTAACCTACCCCTTAAACTAAATCTCTTCCTTTGCCCCACAGAAAAACAAAACGTATAGGCTCCACTACTCTTATATTCTCATAAATAGCTTATTCAATTGAGAAGCGTCATTTTGACTAACATAGCACATCGGGAAGTTTGTTTTCTTCTTTTGAAAGATCAAAAGAAACAAAAATCTACTTTTGGTCTTGCCTATCCTTAAAACGGTCAACTTTATTTTTCTAAAAGGAAATCAAATAATAGCTCCCGCTGGTCGTATTTGATTCTTTCCTTTTATTCAAAATATTGACACTCGTTTTACGGATAATGGCGCTTTTATTCTCCTAACTAGTCATCTCAGTTTTTTTTGAAAATCCTAATGACTCTGTAATTAGTTACCACAGAATCTGAGCGCATTATATAGCCATGCTAACTGCAGCATAGTTTTTTTGCTATCAAAAAAATCAGTATATTTGAATTTATCAAAAAACGGAGGCCTTATGGAAACGACTCAAAAAAAGCATTTAGGACGCAACATTTGCCGCATACGCGAAATGAAGGGTATGAAACAGGAAACGCTTGCCGAACTGCTAGGCATCAGCCAGCAGAAGATGTCGGTAATAGAGAATACAGAAGAATTAGACGATGCCAAGCTAAACGAAATTGCCAACGCACTGGAAGTACCTGCAAACGCAATTAAAGAATATTCAGACGACAGAATGATTAATTATGTAAATAATTTCTACGACAATAGTTTATCGAATAGTCAGGGAGCATTTTCAGCTTCTAATTGCACGTTCAATCCTTTAGACAAACTTGTAGAAGCGTACGATGAAAACAAGAAATTATACGAACGCCTTTTACAGGCGGAAAAAGAGAAAACCACCTATTTGGAGCAACTTTTGAAAAAGTAGATTTCAAGCATAAAATATACTATTATACAGAATGTAGAAAATTCGGCTATTTTGAAGAAAGATAGTCGAATTTTCTATTTATACACATTTTTAGCGAAAATGTGTTTCACGCACTATCCATGCTTTATCCATACAGTATCTACTTAGTATCCTCGCTATTGGTAAACCGAAAAATTTTCGGTGACCCGTCCTAAAATAACTATACATATTTTTAATTAAATCCTGTTATAGTTATACACCAATTGATCTTAATCCTAAACTTACTATACAAGGGAGTTTTGATAATTAAAACTTCTATTATAGTTTTTCCATCTTTTCTTTAATTTTTCTGACTGTAAATGCGCTGCATTTGGAGTTAAATAATCACAGCTTGCATGTGGTCTCAATTCATTATAAGATTTAATACTATTACTAATTTTAATCTTTGTCTGATCAAAACCTAATGTGCTTTCATACAGGTTAAATTCCATTTTAATTATTCCATTAACCCTTTCTGCCATTGCATTTTCATAGGGATCACCTTTTTCTGTCATACTTATAGCTATGTTATTAGAGAGCAATAAATCTACATATTTTAGTGAGCAATATTGCGATCCTCTATCAGAATGATGAATTATGGATTCATGATAAAGCCTGTTATTTACTGCCATAGTAAGTGCTTCAATACAACCATCGGCTGATAAATCCTCACGGAAGCAATATCCCATTATTTTTCTTGAATA
>JAVXSC010000031.1:15231-19655 GCA_036643355.1 Myroides sp. | reverse complement strand
ATAGATTCCTTGAGTTTTTGCGGGATATTTATTTTTTATAATAATTAAGTAATCGAAACAGATAAAAAGTATTATTAAAATAATGGTTTCGGTATACCAATTTAAACGCCAGCCAAAAAATATTTTAACTAAGAAGTAAATACAAAAAGGAATTCCTATTCGTTTTATATACTTGTCATTAACTAGTTTTCTTTCATTATTTGTATGCTTTCTTATAATAAATGATGCTACAAAAGATATTAGACTAATAGCAATGTAAATGAGATAAGGTTTATAAAGTGTCATTCAAATAAAGTTTGTACTAAAAATACAAATTTTATGTTAGCAATACACTGAAAATTATTTTAAAAGAGTAAGCGCAACCGTTTTAATTCGGGTGTTTGTGGCTGCAAGAATTTTTATTTTGAACGATTTAATAGTAATTGTTTCTTTTGCTTTCGGGTGACGTTTTAAATGATGAAAGATAAATCCGCCTAAAGAATGATAATGTTCTGATTCGGGGATAACCACATTGAACTTTTCTTTTAGATCGTCGATATCCAAACTTGCCGAAAAAATAAAATCAGTGTCCGAAATTTGTTTTGCAATCAATGTATCATCGTGTTCATCGGTGATTTCACCAAAAAGTTCTTCAATAATATCTTCTAAAGTAACCAAACCAATAATGTCGTTATCGGTATTTTTTATCAGCGCAATCGATTTTTTTCGAATAGTTAAGGTGTTCAATAAATCTTTAATCAAAACATCGTCGTAAACATAAACAAACGGACGAATAAAATCTTCGATAGGTTGTTGCAGTTGCAGTAAATCGTAAGTGTGCAGATAACCAATAAAGTGTTCGTTGGTATCGTTAATTACCAAGACTTTAGAAAAACCGGTGTCTACAAACTTTTTACGAATGATCTCAATATCATCGTTTTCGTTGATGTATTCAAACTCGTTTCGTGGAGTCATGATTTCTTTGACCTTAACTTTAGGAAAAGAAAGTGCATTTTTCAAGATTTCGAATTCGTTTTCTAACTGTTCCTGTTGACTGCTGGCTTGTATCTGTTGGGAAATGTAAGTGCCTAAATCGCCGGTGCTTAAGAGGTTGAATTCGGTATCTTTTGCATAAGGATATTTTCGTTCTAAAGATTTTTCACTTATCGAAATAAAAAACTGCGCAATAGATCCGAAAAGTTTTAAGATAACCTGAATAAATGGTTTTGCTGTTAATATGATTTCGTTAGCAAAAGGTTTTACAAAAGCTTGCGGAATGAATTTAGAAATAATGTACAGCAAAAATAGAAAAAGTAATACTTTCCATAAATCGTCAAATTCGTACGAATTTAGAAAAGTAGTAAAAAACAGCAGACTTAAAACAGTTGTAAAAATACTTTTGCCAACTTTTAAAGCGCCGATAAATAATCTAGGCTGTTCGGTAACGGTTTTTAAGTAATGATTGTCTGTGTCTGTTTTTTTAGACTCTAAATTAAGGTAGATTTTATTTGCGTTAGAATAAGCAACCATTAATCCGGAACAGATTAATACGGCAATGCTAAGAAATATAAATCCAAAAGTTATCATTTAGCTATTGTTTGTTTTGGGGCAAACGGTTAATACTTCGCAACCTGAATATAAACATAAAAATTGCAATACCAGCCAATAGAAGTCTTACTAAATAATCTTCGCCACTGCTATACGCACGGTATGCTTCGTAAATAAAAAACAAGGCAAATACTAAATAAATGTAAGCTATAATTTTATAAATTTTCATCTTTAACGTCTTTTAGTTCGGCACGGTTTTGCTGTGCGTTAACAATTTTAAAATTTTGATCGAAATCAACACCGGTTCCATCAAAAAAACTTTTATTCTTATCGGTAACCTTAAAATAGTATTCGGTAAAAAACCAATTGTTCTTTTGGTCGTAATACAACTGTTGTGTTCTCATTACTTTACCATCGTGCGACGTAATTTTCACATCGCCCATCAAGTTAATAATTCCTGTTTTATTATAAACAGTTGCCTGTTTTGCAACTATAAAATTTTTGTTTCTATTACTGTCATAAACCGTAACCTTTATACCTTTTGGAAAGTGGTTAAACGAATACTTTGCCTTTCCGTAATCTAACATTTTTACAGCATAAAGTTCGGCTTTTATTTTGGCAGAATCCGTGTATTTAACATTTATGGAATCTGCTTCGCCGGTAGGGTACAATTGCTTTTTGTTTAAATTCTGAATGTCTTTTAAATCAGTGTTGCAAGCAGAAAACACAAAAGAAAATACTATAATATGTGCAAAATATTTTTTCAATTAGTTAAATTTTCTGCGTTTAAACCAAACATCGCTAAAAGAAAAACCAACGTGAACGCCGTAGTAATTCTCTTTAATCAAGCCCATGTTCGTATTTCCTTTTTGTCCGTATTCAAAACCAATATTGATATTAGAATTGCTCATCATTGTTTTACTGAAAGGAACAGGTAAGCCAATACCAATGTTTGCGTTGTAACCTTTAATTTCCTGATTGTTTATAACCAAACCTGTGTTTTCGTAATTTACACCGGCACGGTACGAAATTTTTTCAAAATAACTTTCAAATGAATTGTATTTCGGAGTGTAAAAACCACCTAATCCAATTTTCATGTAATCGTTATAACGTGCGTTTTCGTACTTGTAGAAATTGTTGTATTTTGATGTTTGTGTAGCCGTATATTCTGCACCAACAAACCATTTTAAATGATTGCCAATACCTGCACCAATAGAATAATTCATAGGTAACAACATTTTTTCATCGTAATCTGTAGTCGTTCTAGAATCAATTTCAACAAAACCTAAATTGGTGTCGGTTTTAACAGTAGCCAATATACTTTCCTGATCGTTTTTCAACTTCATTTCAGGGCTAAAAGTAGCAGTTGCAAATAATGACAATTTGTTGTTTAAAGGTTGTTCAAAATTTAAACCGGCATTAACGGCAAGTCCGCTGTAATTGTTCTTGTTGCGTAAACGACTTCCGCGATCTAAAGGAACACCTTCGCCATTATCGGTTATAAATGTTATAGCGCTAGTTTCGGTATCACCAAAAATATAAGCTCCATCAACACCAATACTAAAATTTTTATTGATTTTATAACTTAAACCTAAAAACGTTCTGTTTAAACCACCTTCACCATTAAATTGATTTGCTTGAGTGAAATTACCTGATTTGCTTGTATTCTGAATATTATATCCCACAAAAGAATACGGCATAATACCTACAGCAACTCTAAAATCGCCAGCCGGAAAAGCCATAGTCAGATAATCAAAAGATCCGCTTGTGGTTTTTTCTTTACTGTTCGCGTTTGATAAGTCGGTTGATTTGTAAGATGCACCTAATGAAAAAGTTGTAGCTTGCAGTTTCGAGTATGAAGCCGGATTCAACGTATTTATGTGTAAACTGTCACTGAAAACAGCTAAAGAACCCATAGATTTTATTTCGTTTGATCCTTTAAAATGTTTCTCGCCAAAACCATAGTAAGAATAAGGAGAAGCGGTACCTTGTTGTGCGTAAGTATTTGATATACCCGCTAAAGCTACTCCCAATATAATTTTTTTAATCATTTGATACAATGTGTTGATGTAATAAAAATAAACTTTCTAATAAGAAGTTCGGATTGGCAAAGATGCTATTTTTTAAACGGTTTACCAAAAATTCGGAATTTCCGCCCGTTAAAATTACTGTTAAATTTTCATCGAGATGTTTAAAATGATCTATAAAGGCTTCAATCTCTGCAATTACGCCGTTTAAAACACCCGATTGAATAGAGGTAGCTGTTGAATTTCCGACAAAAGGATGCAGTTCCGAAATTTTTTCCAGAGGCAGATTTGCCGTATAATCGTTCAAACTTTTATATCGAAGCCCGATGCCTGGAGAAATAGCACCACCATGGTATTGGTTGGAACTATTAATGAAATCGTACGTAATGCAGGTTCCGGCATCAATTACCAGTCGGTTTTGGTTTGGATACTTCAATGTAGCTCCAGCAGCCAGAACAATTCGATCGATTCCTAAGGTGGTAGGCGTACTGTATAAATTTTTAAAAGGAAGAAACGTTTCGTGCGTTACAGTAATTAAATTACCCAGTTTTTTTAGGTCTTTAATAGTTTCCAAAGATAAATCACCAACCGATGACAAGATAATATCGACACAATTCTCTATTCCTTGAATCTGTTTTGATATATTTTTTATCAATTTTTCGTTATTGGTAATAATTAACTGTTGCAGCGTACTGTTTTCATACACAGCAACTTTAGTACGTGTGTTACCAACATCAATACAAATAATCATAATTTATCAGGCATATTTCAACAAAGGTAGATAAATTTTTTTTGAAAAGATTAGGAAATGTTTAAAAAAAGCTACTATATTTGCAATCGCTTTTGAGAGGTAGTTTACCTAACAAAACG
>JAVXSC010000031.1:0-15131 GCA_036643355.1 Myroides sp. | reverse complement strand
GTACCTTAGCTCAGTTGGTAGAGCAATGGACTGAAAATCCATGTGTCCCTGGTTCGATTCCTGGAGGTACCACAAAAATACAGAGTTTAATTACTCGGTACCTTAGCTCAGTTGGTAGAGCAATGGACTGAAAATCCATGTGTCCCTGGTTCGATTCCTGGAGGTACCACAAAAGAAAAGCTGAAGAGAAATCTTCAGCTTTTTTATTTTATATCAATTTAAGCAACAAAAAATCGGTCTATTTAACCGATTTTTTTGTTTTATTCAGAATAACTGAAAGTATAATGTAAAAGATTATTATTAGCGGAATAGCTTCAAATCTAAAAAATAATAGCAGCAATGCACAAATTCCCAAGAACAAAAGCGTTAGCTTATTATCGCTTAAATTTTTGTTCTTCGTTTTTAATGAAAAAAGTGGTAATTCGGCATTCATAATAAAGGCGCTAAATAAACTTATTCCAACCAAAACATACGGATTGCTAAAAATATTAAAAACAAAATCACTTTCTGTAGTGTTCATTATTAAAGGAATACTCAATATAAACAAAGCATTTGCTGGTGTTGGCAAACCAATGAAACTGTCGGTTTGGCGGGTATCAATATTAAATTTTGCCAAACGCATACAAGCTCCCAAAGTAATTGCAAAACCAATAAAAGGTACCAGTTTCATGTAAAAAGTGTCTTCGGTAATGGTGTACTGTTCGTAGTTTTCCTGAATATGCGCCAACATTTGATACATTACAACTCCAGGAACTACGCCCGATGTTACCATATCTGCCAAAGAATCTAACTGAACACCCAACGGGCTTGAAACTTTTAAAACGCGTGCTGCAAATCCATCCCAAAAATCAAAGAAAATTCCCAAGCAAACCCAGAAAAAAGCCATTTGCAGGTTATCGTCAAAAGCATAAACTAACGCAATTAACCCAGATAATAAATTTAAAAGTGTAATTACATTAGGAATGTGTTTTTTTATTGTCATCAATTGTATAATTTTATTATAAAAACAAAAGTAAACAATAAGTTGTAAGTATTTTGAGTTTATATATTGTAAATTTTTGTAATATTTGTAAAAATTATCTACGTGAAAAAACGTTTTTTACTATTGCCTTTACTTTTTGGTACGGCTTTAACGCAGGCACAAACTGCAAGAAAATATTCTAACGAGTTTTTAAATATTGGGGTTGATGCCGCATCATTTGGTATGGCTAATAGCGTTATTGCACAAACTGGCGATGTGAATTCGGGTTATTGGAATCCGGCAGGATTGATCCATTTGCAAGATAAACAGATCAGTTTAATGCACGCAAGCTACTTTGCAAACATTGCACAGTACGATTATGCTGCCTTTGCGATGCCTATTGATGATAAAAGTGCGCTGGCAATTTCTGCAATTCGTTTTGGGGTAGATGATATCATGAATACGACTGAATTGATCGATCAAAACGGAAACATTGATTATAACAGAATTTCGTTATTCTCTGCTGCCGATTATGCTTTTAATATATCTTATGCCCGAAAATTATCAGTAGAAGGTTTATCGTTAGGTACCAATGCAAAAATTGTTCGTCGTGTAATTGGCGATTTTGCAAAATCGTGGGGATTTGGTTTAGATGTTGGTTTACAGTATCATACCGAAAAATGGAAATTTGGATTAATGGCGCGAGATATTACCACAACTTACAATGTTTGGAATATTAACGAAGCCGAGTTTGAAAAGATTAAAGGGGCGGTTGAAGGTCAAAACCAAACATTACCGGAAACTACCGAACTTACCTTACCTAAATTACAATTAGGTGTTGCAAGAGATTTTGCTTTGACCGAAAAATTCAATTTAACGGCTGCGGCTGTTCTTCACACCGAATTTTATCAGACAAATGCCGTGATTTCAACGTCTTCTTTCAGTATTCAGCCATCGGCAGGTTTTGAGTTCGGATACGATAAAATGGTCTTTGTACGTGCCGGTGTTGGTAATTTTCAGAACGAAATGCAGATCGATAATTCCGAAAAAGTTACCTTTCAACCCAACGTTGGTTTAGGATTTAAATACAAAGGAATTCAGGTAGATTACGCGTTAACCGATATTGGCGATCAAAGTGCATCGCTTTACTCAAACATCTTCTCACTGAAATTAGATTTAGGAATTTTTACAAAATCAAATGAATAATTTAGTATCAAAATTTAAACAGCAAATCGTATTATTGATTTGTTGTTTTTCTTTTATAACTGCTGCAGCACAACCCGAAGCCTTATCAGAAAATGCCGAAATTAGCGTGTTAACCTGCGGAACCGCCAACGAAATGCACACGCTTTTTGGTCATACGGCGTTGCGAATTAAAGATGTTGATCAAAATTTAGATGTGGTTTACAATTGGGGAATGTTCGATTTTAGAACGCCTAATTTTTTAGCAAAATTTGTAAAAGGCAACCTGCTTTATTATTTGGATGTTGATTCATTTGACGATTTTTTATACAATTACACGATTGATAATAGGGAAGTGGTTGAACAGGTTTTGAATTTATCAACTACTGAAAAATCAAAAATTTGGACAGAAGTAAATCGACAGTTAAAAGGAAATGACCGTTATTACACCTACGGATTCATCAGAAATAACTGTACTACAAAGGTTGTTGATGTGCTAAATAAGTCGGTTGAAAAACCATTAAGTGCAGATTTTCCATCGAACAATCATTCGTATCGATATATTTTAAACGAAGGGTTAGATCATCATTATTTCGAAAAATTGGGAATTAATCTTCTTTTTGGATATTCAACCAATAAAACTGCCGATTTAATGTTTTTACCCATAAAATTAAAAGATGGAATTACGTTCAATAAAAACATTTTAAAATCAGAACAAATCATAAATAAAGTAGATAATATAAGTGGTGGGAGTTCACTAAACTCTATTTATACTTTATGGATCATTGTTGTATTGGCATTATTAGGCGTGTTAAACAAAAAATGTAGAATAGCATATTTTTTAACAACTACTGTTTTTAGCTTGTTTTTAGTAGCAGTTAGTGTATATAGTAATCATGCCGAGCTACAGTTTAACGCTTTAATACTTTTTTTAAATCCTTTATTTTTTATTGGATTAGTATTAAAAAATAAAAAAATAATATTTTTAGCAACCTTTTTAACGGCTATAAGTTTGGTATTTATGGGGTTAGAATTAATTTTGGTTGCCACACCATTAATTGTGTTAAATTTGGGTTATATAATGGTACTGTTTTTGCATAGAAATGATCAAATAGTACCTTTGCAAACCTTAAAAAAATAACACATGTTTGGTTTTTTTAAAAAGAAGAAAACACTTAAAGAACTTATACCACAAAATTTCATTGATATTCATTCACATCTTTTGTATGGATTAGACGATGGATCAAAATCATTACAAGAAAGTCAAAGTTTAATAGCCGATTTAAAATCATTTGGTTTCACGCAGTTTATAACGACTCCGCATACAACTCCTTTAGTTTGGGAAAACACAAAAGATCAGATTTTAGATCAGTATGGAAAAGTTAGATCAGAATTAAACATGTCTGAAAGCGAATTAAGAGTAGCATCAGAATATTTAATTGATGATTCGTTTTTAAAACGATTAGAGAATGAAAGACTGTTGACATTGAAGGATAATTATGTATTGATAGAAATGTCGTACATCAATCCGCCAATACAATTGTATGAAATCATTATGGAATTGAATTCGCAAGGTTATCAACCAGTTCTGGCACATCCAGAACGTTACAACTTCTATAAAAACGATTACGACAGTTTTAAACGCTTAAAAAGTGCAGGCTGTTTGTTTCAAATGAATATGTTAAGCAGTACAAATTATTATGGTAGTGGTATTACAGCTATTGCCGATTATCTTTTAAAAGAAAATATGTACGATTTTGCAGGAAGCGATGTGCATCATCAAAAGCATATCAACGCATTTAACGCCGAAATAAACCTTAAAAATATAGATACGTTTGAAGCTCTCTTAATAAAAAATAATTTCTTTAAACAATAAAAAAACGGGACATTTTAAATGTCCCGTTTTTTTTTATTTCATTCCTAAAAGATTCTTCCAAAAAGGTTTCTTTTCTACGTTTGCACCATAGCCGTAACCATAGCCGTAACCGTAACCTTTAGTAACGTCAGAGTCATTTAAAACCAACGAAAGTTTATTCAGTTTTTTGTCTTTATATAATTCGTTAGGTATTCTCAACATATCTTTATCTATCTTGTTGGCTCTAACCACATAAATAGTAGCATCTGCATATTTGCTGATTAACAAGGTATCTGTAACCAAACTAACCGGAGCGGTATCAACAATAATATAATCGTATTGAGCTTTTAAAGTGTCAAAAACTTCTTTAATCTTTTTGTTCATTAAAATTTCTGTCGGGTTTGGAGGGATCGAACCAGACGATAATACATCAAAATTCTCATAACCTTCCACAGGAGAAATATAATCGTTTAATGATTTGTTGTTGGCTGTAATATAGTTCGAAATTCCTAACGGATTTACTTTAACGTATTCATATAATTTAGGATTACGTAAATCTAAGCCTATCAATAAAACTCTTTTGCCTGATAGCGAAAATGTTGCAGCTAAATTAGCTGATACAAACGTTTTACCTTCGCCTGAAATGGTTGAAGTTAAAAAGATAACTTTGCATTCTTCTTCGGCTTTGTCAGACAATATAAAGTCTAAATTGGTTCTTACAATACGAATAGCTTCTGCTGCACTTGATCTGCTTCCTATTTCCATTAATTCGCCGCTTGAGTCTGATGTTGGTACATCTCCCAAAAACGGAATGTCCGAATTGTCAGTAATATCAAATCTGGTCTTAATTTTTGTATCAAGAAGATTTTTTATGTAGATAATTATAAACGGAATGATTGCTCCTAAAACCAAAGCTGCCAACAAGATAATCATTGTTTTTGGTGCAACGGGTTTGTCTGTTGGAATGGCTTTATCGATAACCTTTGCATTCAAATCTGTTGCTGCCAATGTAATATTGGTTTCTTCACGTTTTTGAAGTAAAAACAGATACAAAGCCTCTTTTACTTTTTGCTGACGGTCAATAATTCTAAATTCTCTTTCCTGACGTGGAACTTGAGAAAGTTTTGATTGCATTTCGTTTTCCTGACGTTTATAATCGGTTTTTACGATTTGAAGCGAACTTAAATTTCTACGTAAACTAGCTAATAAATTCGATTTTAACGAACGAATTTGATCTTCTAATCGAATATAATTAGTATTTTCAGGAGTAGCACTAACAGACATTTTTTGTTTTTCAAGAATCAACTGGTTAATTTCTTGAATAATGCTTTCAGAACCGGTGTCTTCTGTTAATAAACCACCCGGCACCAAATCGTCTTGTTTTGCTCTGCTAATATGTGTTATTAAGCTGTTTACAATATTTATCTTGGTTTCGTTTTCTAAAACCGATTTTTCAAAAGTTGATAAATTGTCTAAATACAATTTTACTTCGGTTTCAATATCCGATAAGTTGTTGGTGTTTTTATAACCTTCTACCTGAGATTCAACGTCGCCTAATTCTGTAGCAATCAATGTTAAACGATCTGAAATAAATTCAGAAGTATTTTCAGAAATAAAGCGCTTGTCTTTTATACCACCTAAATTGTAATTGTAAACTAATGTGTTTAAAAAATCAGCTGCTTTTTCAGGTGTTTTATCGATAATAGAAACATCGATAACGCTCGATGTTTTGCTTGCGGGTGAAACACTTAATATATTTCTATAGCTTTCTGCATGTTGTAATTTAGGGAAGATGTTTATTTTTACTTGTGTCAATTTGTTTAAGGCTCCAGTCTTGTTAACAACAAACGCCCCAAATTCACTTGATATGTTTTTGCCGAAACTAGCTTTTCCAATTTTAGTATCGTTAACAGAAACATTAAAAGAACTCCCGTCAATGTCAGTTAATTCAATAGATACTGTTTTAGTAATATGATCGTTGTTCCATAAAACCTGAACTGGTGATTTTTTATAAAGATCTTTTTCTATTACTTCAGAAGTATCTAAATACTGAATATTTAAATTCAAGGAATCTAAAGTATTGTAGATTAAAGTTCTTGATTTTAAGATTTCAACTTCGTTTTCAATGTTGTTTTTAGAATTACCCAACATGCTCATTTCAGAAAAAGCACTCAACTGGTTAGCTAAATCGTTGCTTTTTTCGTCTTTAATTAAAATTTTTGTAGCAACACTGTAACTTTTCGGTGTGAATTTCAGATAAAGAAATGCCAGAATAAGTGTTAAAAAAACACTTAAAATAAACCAGCGCCAGTGTGCTAAATACTTAAATAATTCTTCTTTTAAGTTTATAACATTGTCTTTTTCTTCTGTCATTATTTGTTAGAATTTGTAAGTATAATGGCTACTGTGGTTAATAATAAAGATACTGCAGACAAGTAGATTGAAATGTTTGGACCAACAGCAGATGAATTTACAGCCACTTTGTTTGGTTCAACATACACAACATCGTTTTGTTTTAAATAGTAAAAATCAGAATTGATGAAATCTGCTTTGGTTAAATCTACGCGGTGAGATTTTACTTCTCCGTTTTCTTCACGTAAAACCAAGATATTATCGCGTTTACCATAATTGGTAAGATCTCCCGATAACGAAATTGCTTCTAATAAAGTAATTCTTTCTGATGTTATACGGTGAGTTCCCGGCATTTTTACTTCGCCTTGAACAGTTACTTTGTAGTTCATTATACGTAAATTAATAATTGGGTTTTTTACGTATTTTGATATTCTTGTCTGTAAATCTTGAACAATTTGCTCTTTGGTTTTATTACCTACTTGAATTTTTCCTAACGATGGAAAGTCAATCGAACCATTATCATCAACTAAATATAATTGCTGTTGCATTTGTCCGCCACCTGCTTGGTTCACAGGGTCAACGCTTAAATTGGTTGTAAGGTTGAAGGGTTGTACTGCTATTGGATCTTGAGCCGAGACAAGAATCATTAACAAATCGTCTGTTTTAATGGTAGTTTCAAACTTTTTGTTGATTATCTCAGTATTGTCGATATTTTGATAATAAGCAATCTTTTCTCTTGATGCGCACGAAGTTAATAGAACGGTAGCTACTACGATAGGTAAAATTATTTTTTTCATAAATATTTAATCTAGTTTTTCAAAAGTAGAATTCAAACTTTTAAATTCCGGTACAATCTTTTTCATCGTTGCAACAGTATCTAAAACTAAATAAGCTGCCGATAAATGTTTTAAATCTTCTATTTGGGTGGATATAAAATCGTAATCTTCATTTATATCCTGCGCAATCATAATTTTTTCGTGATGAGTTGGTAATGTAGTTGATCCGTCATTTAACAGTTCTTCATACAGTTTTTCTCCCGGGCGTAAGCCTACAATTTTTATTTCAATATCTTTTTGCGGTTCCAAACCGGCTAATTTAATCATTTTTGTGGCAAGGTCAATAATTTTAACAGGTTTACCCATATCAAAAATATAAATTTCACCTCCGTTACCCATAGATCCAGCTTCTAAAACCAACTGACAAGCTTCAGGGATCGTCATGAAATAACGAATAATATCAGGATGTGTAATAGTGATAGGTCCACCATTTTCAATCTGTTTTGTAAACAATGGCACAACAGATCCGTTAGATCCTAATACATTTCCAAAACGTGTAGTAATGTATTTTGTTGTATTGTTGTTTTCTTTTTTAAGTTTCTGCGCTAGCGATTGTACGTATTTTTCGGCAATACGTTTGCTGGCACCCATGACATTACTTGGGTTTACGGCTTTATCTGTTGAGACCATTACAAAACGTTCTGCCTTGTATTTTAACGATAAATCTGCCATGTACTTACTACCCAAAACATTCGTGAAAATTGCCTGTTGCGGATTCATTTCCATTAAAGGGACATGTTTGTAAGCAGCTGCATGATAAACAATGTCAGGATTATAGTCGTTAAATACTCGGTCTAAAGAATCATAATTTCGAACATCTGCAATAATACAGATAATTTCTGCAGTGGTATTGCATTTTGAAATTTCTAACGAAATATGGTGCAAAGGTGTTTCTGCCTGATCTAACAATATCAGTTTTTTTGGATTGAAAGCGGCAACCTGCCACACAATTTCACTTCCGATAGATCCAGCTGCACCCGAAACCAATACAACTTTATCTTTAATTTGATCTGATATCTGATTGTTGTTTATAACAATTGGTTTACGTTCCAAAAGATCTTCAATCTTAATTTTTCGGATGTTTGAAGCAACCTTTTTCTGATCGTTAATATCAGTTAAACGAGGTAAATTGTAAACTTTTATGTTGTAATTCAAACAGTCTTCAATAATCTCTATCTTTTCGTCTTTTGTAAGATTTTCATCAGCAATAATTAAATTATTAGCACCTAATGATCTTACCAAAACTGAAACCTTACGCGTTTTTCCAATAATTGGAATATTTAAAATTCGGTTGTACGAATTTTTAGCTGTTGGATTTATAAAGCCTTGCAGTTTGTATTTTCTTGGAACTTCGGCAGTAATGGCATTTGCAATAGCAATGGCACGCTCATCGCTTCCGTAAATTACTGTTTTTGTGTATTGCTGACTGTCATTTGAATATTCTGAAAAGAAATCGAAACATATCTTTACAAGTAATCTAAAAATAAGCAATAATCCGTAAGTTATTGCAATACTGATTAATAACTGTGTGTTTAAGAATAATCTTCCATCATATATTAAATCTACAACTGTATTGGTAATATATAAACCTAAAAAACACAACAATTCAACAAGGAATAGTTTTGCCGCATCGTTTAGTGTAGTGTGCCTTACAATGCCGGTAAAAGTTTTAAAATACCAAAAAGCGCAAAGATGAGCACCAAGAAAAAGAGCAAACACAAAAGGTGCCTGAATAATCGGTTGATAATCAATACCTATTCCCTTTAAAATTAAATGAGTTATAACGGCAGAAAAAATAACAATGGCAATATCAATAGAAAAAATAATCCATCGAGGCAGATATTGAATTGTTTTCAAGTGAGAAAAATTCTTCTGTATTTTTTTTGACAGAGTCATAACAATTTTTAAATAAGATTTTCTTTTAGCTTCGCAAAAGTATTGTTTTTTAGTTTTAAATCGAAATTTAATGCTAAAATTCTAATTTCTTTTTTCGTAATTCAAAATTTTGCCCAAGGTATACTTTTCTAACCATTTCATCTTCAGCCAAATCTTCTGGAATACCTGCTTTAAGTATTCCTCCTTCAAACATTAGGTAGGTTTTATCGGTAATGGCAAGGGTTTCCTGAACATTGTGATCGGTAATTAAAATACCTATGTTCTTGTTTTTCAGCTGTGCAACAATACGCTGAATATCTTCTACCGCAACAGGGTCAACACCTGCAAAAGGTTCATCTAACAAAATGAACTTTGGATCGGTTGCCAATGCGCGTGCAATTTCTGTTCTTCTGCGTTCGCCACCCGATAGTAAATCGCCGCGGTTGGTACGGATATGCTGTAAACTGAACTCATCAATCAAAGATTCCATTTTAGCTTCTTGTTCTTTTTTTGATAATGTTGTAAGTTGTAGGACCGATAGTATATTGTCTTCTATGCTTAATTTTCTAAAAACCGATGCCTCTTGTGCCAAATACCCAATGCCATTTTGTGCACGTTTGTACATAGGGTAATTGGTAATATTTAAATTATCTAAAAAAATATTACCCGCATTTGGCTTCACCAAACCCACAATCATGTAAAAAGAGGTGGTTTTTCCGGCACCATTTGGACCTAGCAAACCAACAATTTCTCCTTGGTTTACTTCAACCGAAATTCCTTTTACAACTTTTCGACCTTTATATGTTTTAATTAAATTTTCTGCTCTTAACTTCATAGCTTATTTGTTTGTTAAAGCTGCATTTTTTTCTTTTTGTACGTTACGCTTTGTAATTACTTTAGCAACAACAATACTGCATTCGTACAGAATTACCAGCGGAAATGATACAATTAGCTGACTGATTACATCGGGCGGTGTTACAACTGCTGCTACAATTAAAATCAAAACGTAAGCGTATCTTCTGTATTCTCTTAAAAAACTATCGGTAATCAATCCCAAATAGGTTAAAAAGAAAATGATAATTGGTAGTTCAAAAACCAAACCGGTTGCCAATGAGGTTGTTTTAACCAGACTGATATATGAATTGATATCTATTTGATTTTCAACCACACTACTTATGGTAAAATTAGCTAAAAAATTGATTGATAATGGAACCAATACAAAATATCCGAAAACTACTCCTAAAAAGAATAAAATGCTCGATATAAATATGAACAATTTCGCGTATTTGCGTTCGTTTTGATATAATGCTGGACGTATAAATTTCCAGAATTCCCATAAAATAATAGGGAATGCCATAATAAAACCTGCTGTAATACACGTCCAAATCATTACAGATAATTGTCCGTCCATGGTTCGGTTCTGAATTACAAAAGGCAGTTCATTATCACAGAACGATTTGTCTAAATCAAATTTTGTAGCAACGTCGCAAAAAAACTGATAGGTAACAAAATCACCTTGTTTAGGTCCGAAAATAATTACATCGAAAATAAATTCATTGAAAAAAACAGCTACTACCGATGTTATTAAAATTGCAATACAGCTGCGTACTAAAAGCCATCTTAATTCCTCTAAATGGTTTAAGAACGACATTTCTTTGTTGGTGTTTTTATTTTTCACGATACAATTCCTTCCTTTAAAATGTCGTGTAGGTGAATGATTCCAGCATATAGATTATTGTCTGTAACTACCAATTGCGTAATTTCAAACGATTCCATAATATTTAAAGCATCTTCTACTTTTGAATTTATTTCTATTGATTTCGGATTCACCGTCATAATGTCTTTTGCTGTTATTGCTGACAAATCGGTTGTTTTTTCTAACATTCGTCTTATATCGCCATCGGTAATAATTCCTTTAATTTCAGATCCGTCTAAAACAGCAGTAACACCTAAACGTTTGTTCGATATTTCAAAAATAACTTGCTGAATGGTAGATTCTATAGTAACAACGGGTTTGTTTTTACCGTCTAAAATATCTTTAATTTTAAGTAGCAGTTTCTTGCCTAAAGCACCACCCGGATGAAATTTAGCAAAATCGTTCGCAGTGAAATTTCTCATTTCAATTAACGCAACAGCCAAAGCATCGCCTAAAGCCAATTGAACGGTTGTACTAGTTGTAGGAGCCAAATTGTTAGGATCTGCTTCTTTTTCAACATAGGCATTAATAACAAAATCGGAGTTTTTTCCTAAAAAAGAAGATTCGTTACCCGTCATTCCAATTAAAATATTCCCGTCGCGCTTTAATAGTGGAGCCAAAACTTTAATTTCCGGACTGTTTCCGCTTTTCGATATACATAAAACAACATCGTCTTTCGTAATCATGCCTAAATCGCCATGAACGGCTTCGGCAGCGTGCATAAACAAAGATGGCGTTCCGGTAGAGTTTAAAGTGGCAACTATTTTCTGACCAATATGTGCACTCTTGCCAATTCCGGTAATTACCAGCCTTCCTTTTGTGTTAAATATGGCTTGTACCGATCTTAAAAAATCATCATTTAAAAAATCAATAGCCTTTGTAATAGCATCGCTTTCAGCTTTTAAAGTGCTTTTAGCGGCTGCTAATATGTTAAAATTAATATCCAAAATACAAACGTGTTATGTAAATTTTGCTAAAACTAAAAGATTTGTATATCTTTATAATTGCAAATTTAGATAAAATAGCATTATTAAAAACATGAAATCAATCGAAATTGACTTACATAAAGAATTAAAAAAATATTTCGGATTCAGTCAGTTCAAAGGATTGCAAGAGCAGGTTGTAAACAGTATTATTTATGGTAACAACACTTTTGTAATTATGCCTACAGGTGGCGGTAAATCTTTATGTTACCAGTTGCCGGCATTAGTTTTGGAAGGAACCGCAATCGTAGTATCGCCTTTAATTGCTTTAATGAAAAATCAGGTTGATGCCATTCGTGCACTTTCAAGCGAAATTGGAGTGGCACACGTATTGAATTCGTCATTGACAAAAACAGAAATAACGCAGGTTAAGGAAGATATCAAAAGAGGTGTTACCAAACTTTTGTACGTTGCACCAGAATCTTTGACGAAAGATGAATATGTAGAATTTTTAAATTCTGTGCCTTTGTCTTTTATTGCGATCGATGAAGCGCATTGTATTTCTGAATGGGGGCACGATTTTAGACCCGAATACAGGAACCTTCGAAACATCATCAGAAAATTAGGCGATATTCCGATTATAGGTTTAACGGCAACTGCAACCCCTAAAGTTCAGGAAGATATCCTTAAAAACTTGGAAATTGCGAACGCAAATACTTTTAAAGCTTCGTTTAACCGAGCTAATTTATATTACGAAATTCGTCCGAAAACCAAGAATGTAGAATCGGATATTATCAAATTCATCAATCAGTTTAAAGGAAAATCGGGTGTTATTTATTGCTTAAGCCGTAAAAAGGTCGAAGAAATAACGCAGGTTTTACAGGTAAACGGCGTTTCGGCAGTAGCTTATCATGCAGGTTTAGATGCTAAAACACGCGCCAAACATCAAGACATGTTTTTAATGGAAGATGTTGACGTTGTTGTGGCTACCATTGCGTTTGGAATGGGAATTGATAAGCCCGATGTACGTTTTGTGATTCATCACGATATACCAAAATCCTTGGAAAGCTATTATCAGGAAACCGGTCGTGCTGGTCGCGATGGCGGTGAAGGATATTGTTTGGCTTATTATTCTTATAAAGATATCGAAAAGCTGGAAAAATTCATGGCTGGTAAACCGTTGGCAGAGCAGGAAATTGGTTTTGCTTTATTGCAGGAAGTGGTTGCTTACGCAGAAACATCGGTTTCTCGACGTAAGTTTTTACTGCATTACTTCGGTGAAGAGTTCGATGAAGTGAATGGCGATGGTGCCGATATGGATGACAATTCACGTAATCCGAAATCCAAAAAAGAAGCGAAGGATCAGGTAGAACTTTTGTTAAAAACCATTCAGGATACCAAGCAGATCTATAAGTCAAAAGAAATTGTACTTACCTTGTTGGGTAAAATAAATGCCGTTATAAAATCGTATAAAACCGACGCGCAAAGCGTTTTTGGTGCCGGAAAAGAGTTTAACGATAAATTCTGGATGGCATTGATCCGCCAAGTTTTGGTATCAAACTTAATATCGAAAGATATTGAAAGTTATGGTGTGCTGAAGATGACAAAAGAAGGAAAAGATTTTCTGCAAAATCCTACTTCTTTTATGATGACCGAAGATCATAATTACGAAAATACCAACGACGAAACCATCATTACAAATGCAAAAGCATCTAATGTTGCCGATGAAGTTTTGGTTAGTATGTTGAAAGATTTACGCCGAAAAGTTGCCAAAAAAATGGATGTTCCGCCCTTCGTGGTTTTTCAAGATCCGTCTTTAGAAGATATGGCGTTGAAATATCCTGTTAAGTTAGACGAACTGGCAAATGTTCATGGGGTAAGTGAAGGTAAGGCAAAAAAATACGGTAAAGATTTTATCGATTTAATTACAAGATACGTTGAAGAAAACGATATTATTCGTCCCGATGATTTGGTTGTAAAGTCAACCGGTGCAAATTCTGCCTTAAAACTGTTTATTATTCAAAGTGTGGATCGTAAGTTATCGTTAGAAGATATTGCGGCTGCTAAAAGCTTAAATATGGATACTTTGTTGAAAGAAATGGAACAGATCGTATATTCGGGTACTAAACTGAACATTAATTATTGGGTTGATGATGTTTTGGATGAAGATCAGCAGGAAGAAATTAAGGAATATTTTATGGATGCCGAAAACGATTCTATAAAAGCAGCTTTAAAAGAATTCGATGGCGATTACGATATAGAAGAACTTCGTTTAATGCGTATAAAATTCATTAGTGAAGTAGCAAATTAATTTTATAAAATAGTTATTGAATATGAAGAGGATATTTATTACAACGATCTTTTGTTTTGCAGGAATATTTTCGTTTGCTCAAAAACAAGAAACAACCAAAGATTATAAACAATCTTTGGTTAGTTATGAAGATTTTAAAAACTTAACTTCTGAAGTAGAAAAACACAGAGCCGAGCGTCTAGTTGATTTTGATACCTTTTTAAGAATGAGTAAAGATGAAAATGTAGTTATTTTAGATACCCGTTCTACTTTTCGTTATAACCTAAAACATATTAAAGGCGCCATACATTTAAGTTTTACTGATTTTACACAACAATCCTTAAACGAATTAATTCCAGACCCAAGTACTAAAATTTTAATTTATTGTAATAATAATTTCGAAGGTGATCAGCTCAATTTTGCTTCAAAAATTGCTATTCCAAATAAAAATAAAGAAAACCAAGAATCAGCTACCAAGACAACAATGTTGGCTTTAAATGTTCCTACGTATATCAATTTATACGGCTACGGATACCGAAACGTTTATGAATTAAACGAGTTGGTAAATATTAACGATCAAAGGCTAAAACTTGAAGGTATTGATGATAAATAAAAAAATCAACGAATACATTTTATGCAATATCAGTATAAAGTTCGCCACGGTGCGGTTTTAAAACATCGCGCAGTTTTCGCATCATTTCGTCGTTTACAACAATAAAAGCAATCGAATGAAATTCATTTATCTGCTGAAAACCCGAAATCGAAATCGGCAATTGTTCAATAACAATAAATTCTTTCAAATGAATTTCCTGATGTTCGGCTGTTTTTAAAGCATCGGGACCTCTAAAATCCCAGATTAATTTTATCTGTCGTTCCATTTTGTCAAATTTCAGTAAATTTAAAACATCCTTTTAAACAAATCTATAATTAATGTATTTTTGTAGTTTCAAATTTGCTTTATAACAAAATGCCTCAAGAAATACAATTACAAGTCCTTCCGGAAATTGCAGCTACAAATCATTTGCTGCTAGATTACGTTGCCAAATTAACGCATACGCCTTCAAACGAAATTCAGCATGTTACCATTTTGAAAAGGTCGATCGATGCCCGACAAAAACAGGTGAAGATCAATCTTAAAATTCAGGTTTTCTTTCAAGGCGA
>JAVXSC010000030.1:0-20378 GCA_036643355.1 Myroides sp. | reverse complement strand
ATGAAAATAGCGCAAAATCAAATGTTGTCCGAAGCTTTGAAAAAGCAAGTTTATTTGATTTCGCTATTAAACCGTTAATCGACCACGAGTAGTGACGCTCAGGAGTTTTATTCGAGCATGTCTATTTTACTTTTGTTCTCATGAACACTGCGCCTTAGTCCCCTCTAAATAAGTAGATAAACTACAATAGGCTTGTGTTTGTTTCTTTTACGTCCAGACTCTATTTTACAGCTTTGAAGCCGTGAACCTTACGGTTTGCGATCAAAAGAAAAAGAAAAACCATCTCAAACTTCCAATCAAAACCCAATAGTCTTATCCTCGTTTTCATGATGCATTGCATGGTGTGGTAGATCTCTTTCGGTTTACAATCCCCATTGTTCATGATAAACCCTTTTCGGTTCCCCTCTTCTTTTACGTACATATTTATTTTACAGCTTGGAAGCCGTGAACCTTACGGTTTTAAAGATAAAAAGAAGCAACTACGAGCCTTTTCAAAAGAAAAATATTACCGGTATAGTCTAAGGCGAAGTAATCATGAAAACTAAAACAAAATAATAGCGCTTGAATAAAAGTGCTTTTATTGCGGTCAAGCTTTTAACGGTCAAAACCTTGTTTGCTAGCCAGCCTATCGAAACGGCGCTTCGCACCCCGATATGCTTTAATGCTAGCTGCACAATTTTGACACCCGCTAAAAGCTTAATACCGCTGGTTTATATACCATTTACAATATTGATCCAGCAACAAGCTTTTATTTGACATTGCCAAAGCTTTAATAGAACTGTTCTACATAGCTCAGAAAAAGGGCTGGCGCTTAACCACATAACAAGTGAATACGCGCTTTACAAATAGTCGTCTTCCACCCTTTCGCGGAACTGGTCGGTGAGCTTTACAAGGAACCGTGCCGTTTCGATCTTGCGTCGCTTGATATCGATAAACTCACGGTATAACTGATCGGCAATCTGAACCTGGAAGATGTTCCCGAACTGTTTGGCGAGGTCTTGAAGCGTACATTCTCCGGTATCCACCGCGCCGGAAAAATATAAGGCATAAACCAATTCCACGGCATCGACCTTCTTTGCAGTCCACTTAAGGCGCGCCGTATGGTTCACAGAGGTGGTGGCAGGTTGCGTAAGCTTCCGAAGCTGCTGCGTATAAAACCTTACCAGCTGTTCATAAGCCAACAGCTTGGCCAGAAGAAACCCGTGGGAACAGGAAGAATGCAGATCACCCGTAAGGCTGTAAACAGAGTGTTCGTTGGTTTCAGATAACCTACGGAAATACAGCAGGTCGTTATAAGTATGTTTTTGAAAGATATAGTCATAAAAAGTCCTTTCGCTATCTGTGAACTGCAACAGACGGTCTATTTCCTTGCTGAAGACTTTTGGCTGCTGCAAACGCAGTGGTGAAACATTGTTATAAAATTGCTGCAGACCTTTAAAGAATATATATTCCTTCACCAGCAACGGCTGTACTTCCTTGAAGTACCTTACCTCATCGGCAACGGATGGGAACACAAAAGTGCGGATGCTGCTGTTCATATAATTGATACCTTGCACCAACGAGCTGATACGATCCTCTACTTCGAGCATATCAAGCAAGGAATCATCAACTTCATAGTGATGCCATACCAAAAGGCTGTTTACGTAAGCCAACATCTTATCAACCATGTTACAATTGTTTAAGAAAGTTAACAACAAGCGTAGGTCAGACCAAGAAAATAACTTTGTAACCTACCTTTTTTAAAATTCTGTCAAACAATCCAGAAAAACTACCTACGCGAACAAAAAAAAACTTATTTCACATGTTATTGTTCCTTTTTGACATTTATATTAATATTAATACCTATATTTAACATAAAATACGCTATGATTTATGAAAAAATCATCAGAAAAACCATACGGAACCAAATACCTTGTTACAGATCATGCGATCTATCAAAAAAAGGATTCCATCATCTACATCACCTTCAGGGAAAACCTGAACCTTAACGCACGAACCGCGCAAGCGATCGTAGCAGAGCGGTTGGCCTTCCAGGCCAATGCCCCATATCCCGTAATATGCGACGTTACCACCATAAAAGCAATAGATGAAGAGGCCCGGATGTACCTTGCCAGCCGGGGATCGAACCAGATCGAGGTTGTTGCATTGGTTTCAGAAGCAAGTACCGTTTATGAAATGGGCATGCTTTACAAAGCCTTCAACAGTCCAAAAGCACCTACAGAGGTCTTTTCAACGGCGGAGGAAGCGGAAAATTATATAAAACAATTAAAAAAAGAGCCATGATCAACATCAACATCAGCAAAAAACGGTGGGACGCACTGCGCAATGCGATGACGGAACTAGGAAAAGGCAGGATGGATCAGCAGCTGCTGATAGGCATAAGGAACGATAAATTTGAAGCCCTGGAAGTACACTTCAACATGGTAAGCGAAGAACTGTCGCGCCGGCTGCTCCATCTATCGTTTGTAAAGCCAGCAGAGTTCCAACGCTACACCAACCATTTCGTAATCATCACCGACAAAAAATTCCACATAAAGAACGTGAGCCAGAACTTTCTGGGCGCATACCAACTAGAACCGGTGCAGATAGAAGGGCGTACGTTCCTTACCCTTACCGACCCCGAAACCGTAAAGGTACTAGAGCGGACCTATACCGGGCTTCCAGCCGAAGATGCACCCGATGATAAAAAAACGCTTGAACTGTATAACGACCAATTCCTATATTCGATAGAGAAAATGTACGGTGAAGACCAACTGGTGATCAATCTTTACCAGCTTTATATGGATAAGAGGTACTTTAAACCAGCTTACGAAACCGCCCCAACCATAAAGAAGCGTATGCGCGAACGTAAAAGGTACGAAGAAGTGATAGAAAAGGTTAAAACCGAAATAGACGTAAGCCCTTTTTCAGAAAAAGCCAGGTTGGAAGACATCGTTAAACGCCACAGCATCAACATCAACCTGTTAAAAAAAATGTTTAAGGAACAGTACCAGTGCGGAGTGTACCAATACCAGATAAAACTGCGGATGCAGGCGGCCCATGACCTTGTAGTAGCCGGAGAAACACCTTTTAAGCAAATTGCGTTTGATGTTGGCTATAAAAATTATGAGGAATTTGTAAAGTACTTTAAAAAATATTACAATATCCTACCCAGCCAGCTAAGAAGGCTGAGCAGCGAGCAGGCGGACCGTATAAGAACGTAATTATTAAGTGTCTGTTGACTTGTTGACTGATGATCTGATGAATCAAAAGCTAAATTATAGTCCTATTTCAGTTATATGCGAGAGATTACTACGTAAGTTCGCAAGCTCGTGCCAGTGCCGGGGCATAGGATAATAGAAAGCTGATCTTATCCCTATTCAGTTGCATTTGCTATATGAGATAGTAAACCAAAACCTCTAAATCAATTAGAGGTTTATTTGACTTTAAAGAACTTCTTCAATTTGTAAAGCGATACGCGATCGTACTTTAATTCAATCCAGATTATATAAATGTACAAAGATTTATTTTACCACTGAGGCAGGTATTATTTAAGCACCGTATAAAAATCTGTGCATCTGTGGAATTTTTTATGTATTTGCTTCACTTTATAATAATACAATCTACAAAATACATAAAAAACACTTTACTTCACTACTCTATCCGCTTGACCTTTACCACCAACAGTTGCGAAAATGTATTTGAGGCAATTTGTGATGTTTAAACGCTTGCCTTCAACTACGGATAGCTGTGAGTAACAAAAAAACGACAGCAATAAACGGTCGATACAATTTATTTTGAAAATACTTCTTTAATTTTTGAAGCGATACGCGCTCGTTCTTCAGCGGTTAAATTTGATCCCGAAGGTAAGCACAAGCCGTCATAAAATAATTTTTCGGCTATGTTTGTTCCGTAATAAGGTGCATTAGCAAAAACAGGCTGTAAATGCATTGGCTTCCATAGCGGGCGTGATTCAATATTATCTTCCAATAAAGCCAATCTTAAATCTTCACGTGTTTTACTTGTTACTGTTGAGTCAACAATAATAGCAGATAACCAGTGGTTTGAGTAAAAATCTTGATTTGGTTCTGTGAACACTTCTACTCCGTCAATATCTTTAAAAAGATTCACATAGAAATCATGCATTTTTCTGCGAGCTTCAACCCTACTTGGTAAAACCTCCATTTGCCCACGACCAATTCCTGCCACAATATTACTCATTCGGTAATTATAACCGATATGTGAGTGCTGGTAATGCGGTGCATTATCGCGTGCTTGAGTAGATAAGAAAACCGTTTTATCCTTGTCTTCCTGCGTATGGCACACCAACGCACCACCACCTGAAGTAGTAATGATTTTATTACCGTTGAAAGACAAAATTCCAAAACGACCAAACGTTCCGCATGCTTTTCCTTTGTAGGTTGAACCCAATGCTTCGGCTGCATCTTCAATTACAGGAATATCAAATTTAGCAGCAATTTCTAAAATCTCATTCATTTTTGCCGGCATTCCGTATAAATAAACCACAATGATTGCCTTTGGCTTTTTTCCTCTTGCGATACGGTCTTCTACTGCTTCTTTTAAAGCAACGGGACACATATTCCAAGTATCTTTTTCTGAATCGATAAAAACAGGAGTTGCGCCACAATACGCAATTGGGTTGGCAGATGCAGAGAATGTCATTGATTGACATATTACTTCGTCACCATGCACTACTCCACATTCAATCAATGCTAAATGTAATGCTGCCGTACCAGCAGAAAGCGCCGCTACTTTTACATCGGCGTTTAAAAAATGTTCTAAATCTTTTTCAAACCCATCTACATTAGGTCCTAACGGCGCTACCCAGTTGGCAGCAAAAGCTTCGTTTACATATTTTTGTTCGTTTCCGCCCATGTGTGGTGAGGAAAGCCATATTTTTGTGTTCATTGTGACTATTTTATTGCAAATTTAGTTATTTATGATCTATATAATGGAAAATAAGATGTTTGGTCTTTCTCTTTTGACAATTGGTTATACACTTCTGGATTAACAATATATTTCCAAACAGAGAATTGTTTAAAATCTTTTGAAAAACCTGACTTAAAACGGAATAATGAATCTTCATCGCTACCTCCAACACCACCACCAAGATGTAAGCTAATTGCCGACGTTTTATTTCCTAATAATCTAGCTTCGTCTAAAATTAATTTCATTGGAGTTTCACGGATAAATTCATCTGTTGTTCCAGCTAAATGATATTGCATAATCTTATCCGTGAAGGTAAAAATAGCTCCTGCAATTACTTTTTCGTCTTTTACAGCAATCAATAATTTTGATTTAAAATCAGCATTATCCAAAAAATCATAAAAGTATTCTTTTGAAAAATAATAATTAGGAGTAGCATTTACTCTATCCATCGTTTCGTAATAAATAGCAATAAATTGGTCTATTTCATTTTGAGCATCTGCTACTTTTACATATATATCTTTTCGTCTTAATTGGTTTAATTCTGATTTTAAAGATTTTCTGTATTCCTTTCGCTGTTCATCCGCAGACAATGTCAAATCAACCGAAATCGTTTTATTCAAAGCAACTATTTCTCCAAGACCTTCTATAATATTCTTTTGCTCAATCAAAGGGTGTAATCTTGAAAATACCGAAACAATATTATGGTCTTTGCAAAAATTGATAAATTTTAACTTAAAAAAATTCAATAAATTTTCCTGTTGATAGTCCTTATTAAACCAATATATAGGTCCTGAATAACCATAGACGGAGGTAATATCAAAAAAATCCGTATTATCAATTGGTCTAATTATAACAGGCAATGCTATAAAGTTTTTCTTATCCGAAAAAAATAAAAGTTTTGAAGGATAGGTTGTATCAATTTTATGAAAATATGGTGTATGGTGAAAATCATAAACAGAAGCCTGTTTTATAATTTCAGTCCATTTAGGCGAATTGTTTTCTAAAATTTCAAATTGCATTATTACTGTATTGATTGATAATTTCGGTTATAAATTGCACATCTTCAAACGAATATCTGAAATCTATATGTACAAACAACAATGTGTTCTGAAGTTCTAAATCTTTTTCATTTATTTGATTAGGCCATAAGACCATTGGATAGATATTATGCTTTATAAGATATTTTCTTAGTTCTTCTCTATCCTCTGTATTATGAAATTTCAAAATTATAGCGTACTCGCTGTCAGAATTACTTGTTAATAATTCAAATTTTGCGTTAGATCTAATTTGTTTTTTTGCCAGTAAACTATTGTCTTTCTTAGAAGAAATAATTTTAGAAATATTTAATTCGGAAAAACATTCTTTAACCAACAAAGGTAATGATGTGTAGGTTTTTAGATTATCAAAAGAATGTTCAGCCTCAATTAAAAGGTTTCTAAAAATATCTTTTTCCTTTATCTTTCCTTCCAAATATTTTTTCTTTAAAACCATGCCAGATAACTTTTCCAGCGTTACTTCTTCCGATAATAATGAAGATGTTATTTCTTGCAACTTTTCTTTTGATTTTACAAATCCACCTACCGGAACAGGTAACACTTTGCGTAACGAACCAAAAACATAATCCGCGTTACTTTGGTTAATGAACGACAAATCGTGAGTTAAATCTTCAATAACTGCGCTATTTTTCAAATGTGAGAAATCAGGAATAGAAATACCAAAATAGTTTACTACCAATACAGCACATTTGTCATCATCTTCTATGAAAGAAGGTAACAAATTTTGTAAAGGGTTACACTCATAAAATTCAAATTCAATATTTAAATCTGTTACAAAATCATAAACTTCCTGACAATAATAAGTAGGAATATATATTCTTTTCCAAGAATGTTTATTAATTCCATTGGAAATTATAGCTCTTAAAGCTACTCTACCCGAAAAATAAAACTGTTCAATTCCCTTGAAAAAATCAATGAATCCGTTAATAATTCTTAAATCGGAATTATTTATATAATGAAAATCAGAACCGTACTCTTTATTTATCATTATTCCAATAATCGTTTTCTTGTATTAAATTAAAATAATCTTCTTTCGTAATTCCCACAACAACTTCATCCCACCATTGGTTTTTTCTGAAATAGTGATTCTTTTTAAGTCCTTCAACAACCCAGCCACATTTTTTTGTATACACGCCGATGGAAGCTTCATTATACGAAATCATAGATCCATTCATTCGCATTAATCCTAATTCTTCAAAAGCAAAGCGATTGATAGCCATTATCGTATCAACACCGTATCCTTTACCTCTCATATCTTTATCTCCTAATAACATTCCATGGAATGCGTTTCGATCTTTCCAATTTATATCAACTAAATTTGCCATACCAATTAAACCTAAGTCTGGTGTGTCAATCGCAAATTTTTGATTATTGCTGCTTAGAGAAAGAGAAGAAAACCATTTTTCTTGGTCCTGCATACTTGATGGAAAATGCCATCCACCCAACATATAGTTTATTTCAGGATCATTCGACCATTTATGCAATAGCTCTATATCTTTATCTTCAATTGCTCTTAAAGTTACTTTTTTACCCTTAATATTCATATTATTTTAGTACTGTTATTATTTAATAAACTTAAAATTATATTAAATACACTGATTATTAATTTAAATTTTTTACTATGAAATTTACTCTTTTTTAATTTTATAAACTTTTTAAAGTTAACTTTCGCTAATGTATTACAAATAAATTTGAGATATCTCTTGTTTTTTAAAGCTTTTATAATAAGTATATATACTAAATATTCTTCTGCCAATTCATAGTAATCTCTTAAATATAAATTTTTAGTACTTCTAGCTTTTTCTTGTATAATATGAATTACTTCAATGAGGTTGTTAAAGAAAGTCTCATGTAAATTGTTCATCACAGATTGCGAATTATTATAATACGCATAGACAGTGCAGTCATAATATACTATTTCATTTACAAACTCTAAAGAATCTGTAAAAAAGATTATATCCTCATAATATTTAAAATTTTTGAAGCGAACTGATTCTAGTACCTTTCTATTGTAAATTTGAGTAATTGCTAGTCCAGTTGGAAAATGATTTTTTAAATAATCGTCAAGTGTATACCTAAATATAGTCAAGGAATCATAATTTGCTTCAAAAGAGTGCTCCGAGACTCTACCATATTTGAAAATGAATAAGTCAACACTATTGGTATTCAAAAACTGTAATATATTTTTCAATGTCCCAGAAAAAATAAAATCATCTGAATCGAGAAACATTATATATTTACCCTTAGCTAAAGAAATTCCTAAATTTTTTGTTTTTGAAACTCCTTCATTTTTTTTATCAATTATACTAACATTTCTTATATTTTGGTACCTATCAATAACTATTTTAAGTGAATTATCTGTTGAACCATCATTTATAATAATAATTTCAAAATCGAAATCAGATATTTGACTTAAAACTGATTCAACGCATCTACTAACTAAATTCTGATTATTATAGAGTGGTATAATAACGGATATAAGCATACTCTTAACTTTTAAAATGATTACGGCTTAAATTTTTACTAATTCCTAGATCATCAACATCATCCACCGTTTGTCCATTTACAATAGTTGATGATTTAAACAAAACAGATTTAACAGTTAAAAGTAATATTTTTATATCTAAAATTACAGATAAATTTTCTACATAATAAACGTCATTATCAAATCTTTCTGAAAATTTCATAGTATTACGACCTTTTACTTGTGCCAAACCAGTAATACCGGGTTTTACATTATGTCTTTTTTTATGTTTCTCTGAATATAATGGTAAATATTCAGGCAACATTGGTCGCGGTCCTATTAAACTCATATCGCCTTTTAATACATTGATCAATTGCGGAATTTCGTCTAATGAAGTTTTTCGTACAAAAGCACCGATGGGTGTTAAACGGTCGGCATCGGGTAACAGATGGCCTTGTGCATCTTTTTTATCGTTCATGGTTTTGAACTTGATGATTTTAAAAATGCGCTCGTCTTTTCCTGGTCGTGCTTGAAAAAAGAATGGTTTGCCTTGATTGGCGAAATATAAACCAATTGTAACTATAATAATTATAGGTGCTAAACAGATAAGACCTACCAAAGCAGCTAAGAAATCAAAAAGGCGTTTAAAGTAGTTTTTGTACATACTGATAATTAGATAATTTGCTAATTAGGTAATTTATTAATTAATGAGTTATACTCCTCCAATAATGCATTCCAAACTACTTGTTGTTCGTACCGGAATTGAATCATTGGGCGGGTATTTTGTTTCAATTGTTGATAAAATACTATATCCTCTAGTAAACGTTGCATTGCATTAAGAATTGCATCTGAGTTTTTTACAGGTATTATTATTCCATTTTCACCCTCTATAATAATCTCATTGCAACCGTTGATATTAGAAACAATACTTGGTAATTCCATTGCCCCCGCTTGCATAACTACATTAGGAAAACCTTCTCTATAACTTGGAAAAACTAAAGCATTACTTATCGCAAAATAGGGTCTTACATCTTTTTGGAATCCAACTGAAATGATGTTTTTATTGGTTGCTATTTCATGTAATGTTTTTTCATGTAAAGGATCTAGTTCTGTTTCAAAGGGACCAACTAATAAAAGTTTTGAGCTTTGAGATTTAAGCATTAAAAAAGCTTCTACTAATTCATTAATACCTTTATCTCCCACCAAACGACCGACAAAAACAAAAACAAAATCATTAACTTCTATTCCTAATTCTTGCTTTAGTTGATTATGTTGACTAACTGAAATATTTGTTTTAGAAAAATATTCTAAATCAATACCATTTACATTTCCATTAGCTAAAACTTTTAAGGGCTTTGAAGTAATTTTGTAATTAATCAAGTCATTTTTTACACCGTTGCCCTCAGGGTAAATATTGGTAGCAGCCCAACACAATAATTGATCCATTTTTATCAATAACTTTTGCATTGCACCGGTTCGCGTAGGGAATATCAAACCTGTAAACGTATGCATTCTTATGGGTACACAAGCGATTTTCCCGGCTAACATAGACAATAATCCTGCTTTAGGTGTAATAGAGTGAACTATTGTAGGTTTCTCTTTCTTAAATTGATTGTAAAGCTTAAAGAGTGAAATTAAATCTTTAAAAGGACTAATTCCACGCTCCATATCTACAGCAATTGTCATGATACCTTCGCTTTCATGCACCTCTTCTAAACTTTTACCTTTAGACGAAATACCCATAATATTAAAATACTGATTCAAGAAACTTAATTGACCTTTTAAAAGAATGTTTAAAGACTCTGGAATTGTAGAGGTTCTAATTATCTTCATAGACTTCCTTATATAGTTTTATATGACTTTTTACCATTTTATCAATGTTGTATTCCGATGCGCGCTTTTCTCCTAGTTCTGCAATATTATTATAATAGTTTATATCTTGTTGCAATTTCGAAATTTCCTCGGCTAATTTCACTTCGTTTCCAATAGGAAAAAGAACTCCTGCACCATTAACAATTTCTCGCAACCCAGGTGCATCACTTGCTACAAAAGGCTTCCTGGATGCCATTCCTTCAATACTAGACAAGGAAAGACCTTCATAATGAGAAGAAAGAACAACAATATCAGCCGTTTTTAATAATGAAGGTACATCCATTCGCTGACCCAAAAAGTAAACTCTTTGTTCTAAATCTAATTCCTTTGTAAGATTTTGACAAATTTGTAAATTCTCACCTATACCAACCAACAACAATTTTACGTTATCTGGTAATAAAGTAAGTGATTTTATCAATGTCATTTGATCTTTTTGATGACGGAAAGCAGAAACTTGTAGCAATAATAAGTCTTCTTGTTTAATGCCACTATGAATAAACGAACGTTCCAAAGGATTTGCTTGTTTAATCTTATCAATTGCAACTCCATTATGGATAACAACTAATTCTCTTGAAGACCCCAGATATTTTTTATATATCTCTTCTATTTCCTTAGTTATACACACCAATTTCGAATATCTTTTATAGACAAATTGTTCTACACCTTTAAAAATAGAATTATTTATCCTCCTATTACTTGTATTATGTTCTGTAAATATAAGTTTAGTTCTATTCCCATTCAACAGATTTGCAAAAACAGTATAATATTGTGCAGGAAACAAATGTACATGCGCTACATCATAGTTTTTAATAATTTTTCTTATCTTAAATATAGATAACGGATGATAAATATGCTTATAATTATTTGATTTATTAAGTATATATATTTTACAACAGCCTAATTCTTCCAATGCTTTTGTAAAGGGGAACTCACTATCCCAAAGCAATAGAATATCCATTTCGATGCCCTTTTTACGATACAGTGGAATTGTATCAAGCAATAATTTTTCTGCTCCTCCAGTAGCTAAGGAGTTTATTATATGTAATATTTTCACTATATATACTTTTATTTAAATTAATTAAGAAAATATAATATAAACAATAAGATATTTTGTTTAGCATAAGAGTTCAACTACTAAGAATAGAAATGTCTAAAACACAAATTCTAACCTTTAAAGTAACTAGTAATTTTCTCATCAACGCTTAATAATTGTTTATCTGCTGTAAATTCTTTCATTGCGAATTCACGTATCTTCTCTTTAAAATTTTCTTCCTTTAATAATCTTTTATAAAACTCTAGTACTTCGTTAATATTTAGCGGTTGATCTTTAAAGTCGATTTTATGCGCAAAAAACGCTCCTTCAATTTGAGGTTCAAGTGCGTTATAAATGAAAGGCAGACCTCTAGCTGCAAACTCTCTAATCTTTAATTCAGACAATTTTATACTGTTCTTTCTAAAAATCGCAATAGCTCCGATGCCTATGTCACTTTGATCAAATATTTCATCTAATTTATCACCTCCTAGGGTCCCATAAAATTTTATAAAATTATCTAATTTTAGGTTTTTACTTAAGATTTTTAACTCTTCCAAAATTGGACCATCACCCACAATATTTAAGCGAACATCAAATTCAGTTTCATCTTGACTTAGATAATTATAAAGTCCTTTTATTACTAAATCTACACCATGAGCAATAGATAATTGAGCCAAAACTAATAAATTAACTCTCTTTCGATCTAGAAAATTACCCGATTTAATAGTTAAGTTTACAACGTCAGCAAAATTTTCAATAGGAATAGTAGGTATACCAAATATTTTCTTGTCATCTGAAAATGTTACCATGTAATCGATTTTTTTAGGAACAACCAGATTCAAAAAAAACTTACCATAAAAAAATATCTTAGTTTTAAGTGAATCAGAAGAATACGGTTTTTTAATATAAGTAGGCAACTCACCTATAATAATTCCTTTTGTTTGCTGTTTAAATGTCGAAAAAAAAATGAGCATCGGTAAACTAATATGTTCATATCTTACATATAGTATATCCCATTTAAAAGTCATTACACGTAGTTTATTATATAAAGCAATAAAAGTTTTGTGATAAGTGCCTTTCCATTCATCTAATTTATTAAACTCATCATTTTCTACCAAATATACGCCTTCCGTATTAATAACACTATAATCAACTATATATCCAAATTTCTTAAATGTCTCAATCTCTAAACGTAATTTTTTTGCGACACCATTTGTTTGTACTATCTCAGGATTAAAACTAGAGATAAATAACATTTTTTTATTTTTCATATCTTTTTCAAATTAATTTTCCTTAAAATATTTATAACATAGAAAATATAAAACCAAAAGAAAACAGATTTCCAATAAACATTAGAAAATAATAACTCAATGATTCCGGCACAAAACAAAAACGTTATAAATATTTTTATCTCCTTCTCAATACTACTTTTTAATAACAAATACCCACTAGCTAGAAAAACGATAAGAACTGGAATAAATAAAATAAACCCACCTTCATAGAGTATTTGAATAAAAACATTATGAACATAATATCCTGAACCAAATTTATTTTCAAAACCAGCTATCCCATTACCATAAAATGGAGAATGATAGACTCCCTCTAGGCCTTTTTCAATCAAGTCATTTCTACCATTATCAAAATCTCCATACTCTAAAAGTAACAAGATCTTATCTAATGCCAAAACTTGAATGTTCAATGAATCAAATATAGTTATAAGAAACAAAAAAACTTCTTTAAGCCTAAATGTAGCAAAGATTATAAATAAAACCCCTATAAAAACTATTGTTTTTTTTCGAATTAAAGAAGTCTCTTTTAATAAATAATAACAAGATAAAAATACTACTATACTAAATAAGGCTCCTCTTGAAGCATAGCTAGAATAAATTAAAGAATAAATTACAATTGCTCCAATAAACGTAAGCTGCGTTATTACCTTATATTCTTTATAGTATAATAAAAGTACAACAAGTAATGCTAGTATAAAACGTAAAACACCATAAGAGACCCCCATCCACATACCATAATCTACACTTTCATTTGTTGGGTCTCCGAAATCAATATTATAAACAAAGATTGATAAAAAAACAGCTATCATTGCTATATACTGAAATATTTTTTTTATGGAAAATTTAAGTTGCGAAAAATAAACTCCCGTAATACCACATATTATAAAAAATGTAAAATACTCTATCAAAGAATCAGTCGTATTTACATTCATACTGATTAAAAACACACAAATCGTAGCTAAAACAAACCAATGAATATACCCCGCAACTCTCAGAAACTTTAGAAATTGCTTATTATAGATCAAAAGTAACCATGAAAAAAGTGTAATAAAAACAATAGCATTCGGTAAGAAAGATATTGTCCACGCAATTGGATTTGCACACAAAAATATTGCTATTGCAAAGCTATTTAAATTTATCTCTTTCACTTCTTCTTAATAATTAAGTTGATTACTTTTTGAAATAGGGATTTTTCTATATAAATAATCATTCCTAACATAATCAGAAACAAAATGATATTTAAATTTGTTTGCTTAAAAGGAATCACCTCTTGTGAAAAATCTAATATAAACGAAGCTAACATTGTTCCAAATAGAATAAATATAAGCTCTTTAGAATTTTTAAAGAAACTATAAAAACTAATGTCTAATCTTTTCTTGGCATAATAGAAAACCCCAAATATCCATATATATAAGGATAAACTTCTTATCAATGAATAAAAGTAAATATCAGACTTTATTGCAACAATAAATAGTATAGGGATTATAAAAAACATTGAATAAAACTTCACTTTAAACAAGTCTTTAAAGTATCCTCTTGCTCGCAATGCCTCTTGTAATACTGAATAAAAATAGCTATTACTCATAACTAAAAATATAATTCCTATAACCTTAGAAATCCCTTTCCATTCTACATTAAAAAACAGAGACTCAATAATATCTGATAATAAAAACATACCTACTCCCATTGTCCCTGCTAGCATATACATTATCTTTTGAGAAAAAAGAATAGTATTTTTAAATTCCGCATTATTATTCTGAATACGAGAAAAATGACTATATAAAACCGGTAAGATAGCTCCCAAAGTTATGGCTATTGCTGCTGAAAAAAGTGTTCTACTTGTAGTATATATACCCAGATCACTTGAACTTAAATAATTCCCTATTAAATATGCGTCTAATCCTAATGGTATCCAAACAATAATTTCATCTAGAGAATTCCAAATACTTTTACTCAAAATATTCTTTAATATTCTTATATCAAAAAAAAACGTTGGTCTCCACTTACTATTAATCCATAGAATGATCATATTCAAAAATGCACCTATTACTGTAGCTATAACGATTGCCCAATATCCACCGCCCAATAATGCTATAGGAATTGCAATAAACAAGGGCATAGCAATAGTAATTAATCGTGTAAAAAACAAAAAACGAAAATTAAGTTCTTTTTTTAAATTTGCATTTTGAATAGAGGATAAACTAAAAAAAACAACTTGTAATGCCATCACACACACTACATCCGAAGACGACTCATTACCAAAAAAAAGAGCTATTTTATTTGAAAAAAAAAGTGTGAATATAAAAATTAGAATACCAATACTTAGATTAAACCAGAAGCACGTGTCGTTTAGACTAGATCTATAATCTTTATCATTATTTTGATCTTGAATCAATACTTTACTAACCCCTAAATCTGTAATTATTTGTACAAAAGAAATAAATGTTGTTGCTACAGCAACAACACCAAAATCTTCTGGAGATAATATTTTTGTTAATACCAAAAAAGATACAGGAGAAATAACTTTAGCAATTAATTCCGTAAAAACTGACCAAGATGAAGCTTTGATTAATTCTTTCATTTACTAGTTAGTAATCTATTGTAAATAACAACATATTGCCTAATAACAGTCTCCCAACTGAAGGTTAAAATAAACTCCTCCTTCATCTCATGATTACATGGACTATTATACTCCTTAAGAACAGCGTCCTTAATTGATTGATGTTTTAAAGGATTGAACTTTGTCCAAAATTTACTTATTGGATATTCATTAATCGGTAAAGTTTCTGAACAAGCTATATTTGCACCTGAAACACCAGCTTCAACCAAAACATTTCCAAATGTCTCATAAATTGAAGGTAAAACTAGCACTTTTGCTTCTTTAAATGCTGACAATAACAACTCTGATTCGTGGCTAATCCAGTCCGTCATAACCATCTTAGGGCCAAGTTCTTTTTTACATGCTTCGTAATATTCCATTTCATTTAAATAAGCTCCGCCAATAAACACGATTGGAATATTTAATTCCTTTAATGCTTTGATTACACTAATTTGATTTTTGTTCTTATCGATTCTTCCAACTTGTAATACAAAAGGCTGTTTAATATTGTAAAATTCCTTAAATGAAACATCTAATGTATCATCTTTCAAGAATCTTTCACCAACACCATTAGGAATGACTACGATTTTTTCTAAATCAATTTTATAGTTTTTGCTTATAAATAACTTTTCTTCATTTGTTTCAGCAGTAATTATATCTGAAATATCCAATATTTTTCTTATAAAAGCATGGGGTAAAAACAGCTTTAAAAGTGATTCTATCAATAGAGATGTTTTTATTTTTCTCTCATCAACTATAGGAATAACAGCAGAAACGATAATTTTTTTTCCTTTCTGTTTTGCATACAAAACTTCATTATAGCTATCCTTAGTTACCTTAAATAAATGATAGATATCATAATCTTCAATTTTATCCTCCCATTTATTAAAAAGTTTACAAACAATATTTTGTTGTTGTAGACTTTTAAGATGTGCTAGTATTCTAACTTGTAACCCACCTGATTTATTTTGAGTCACTGTGGGATGACTATCTAATAATACCTTCATCAATACTTTTCCTTGAAGTTACATATAAACTCAGCTTCATTTTTTATAATCTACTATCAACTAACTCTCTATCCATACAAGCTTTTGTATCAAATACAACCGCCTTGGGTTTCATCAATTGTTTTAAATCTAATCTCAAGAATTGCTCATGTGCCACAGCAACAATAATCGCTTCATATTTTTTTTTTGGTTTGTCACCCAAAATATCAATATCATATTCTGACTTGACTTCTAATACATCAGCCCATGGATCATAGACATCTACTTCAACACCGAATTTCTTTAGTTCCTTATAGATATCCGCAACCTTCGTATTACGTACGTCGGGACAATTCTCTTTAAAGGTTACACCTAGAATTAGAATATTAGCCCCTTTGATATGATGATCCTTTTCAATCATTAACTGAACCGTCTTAGAAGCTACAAATGAAGCCATTCGATCATTAACTCTTCGTCCTGATAAAATAACTTCTGGGTGATATCCCAATTGTGTTGCTTTGTGCGCCAAATAGTATGGATCTACAGAAATACAGTGTCCGCCAACCAAACCTGGTTTGTATTTCAAGAAATTAAACTTGGTACCTGCTGCTTCCAATACATCGTTGGTATCAATACCCACTTTGTCAAAGATCAAGGCCAATTCATTCACAAACGAGATATTCACGTCACGCTGTGCATTTTCAATAGCTTTTGAAGCCTCTGCAACTTTTAGTGAAGGTGCTAAATGCGTACCTGCTTTAATAATTGTTTTATACAGATTATCAATTTCAATGGCTACTTCGGGCGTACTACCTGAAGTTACTTTGACAATAGTAGTTAATGTATTTACTTTATCGCCTGGATTGATACGCTCTGGAGAATAACCTACAAAAAACTCTTTGTTATACTCTAGTCCTGAATGCTCTGCTAATAAGGGAACACAAACCTCTTCTGTACATCCTGGAAAAACGGTGGATTCGTAAATAATAATATCACCTTTTTTTAACACTTTGCCCAACATAATAGAAGCCCCTTTTAGAGGTTTTAAATCAGGTGCATTAAACTCGTCTATAGGTGTAGGAACTGTTACTATATATACGTTTGCGGTGGCTAAAAAATCTACATCAGAGGATGCTATATATCCTTTATTAAAATCGGACTGGCTAGCTTCTTTCAACGAAACATTTAATTGATTGATATCTGCTTCTAAAGTATGGTCTTCTCCATTGTTTAATTCCTCTACTCTTGCTTTGTTGATATCAAAGCCGATTACAGGAAAATGTTTCGAAAATTCGATAGCAAGTGGTAACCCCACATAACCCTGACCTATAACTGCAATTTTTCTCATTAGTGCTTTTTATTTCTTAATTTGTTTATCTGCGAATTTGCCCATTTGCACATTTGCGTATTTGCTTTTTAGTTCTCGACACACTAAGTTACTCGAACTGACTACAAATTTACACTTTCTTTGCGTTCAAAGGTATTTCTATGCCGTTTTTACCGTTTTCTTTTTCAGCTACTTCCTTACGCAAGCCCGAGCTTGAAAAACGGTGGTCGCGAGAATTGAAATACAATTCAATGCCTTTTTCTTCGCAATAGGCTCTGCCAGTAAAGTTTTTGTTTTTGTATTCGTCGCCTAATATACGGACATCTATTTTAAAAGCTCTTAAAATATCTTCTAAATCATGTTCGGTGGCATACGGAACAACTTCATCTACAAACGAACATGCTTTTAACTGTATGTATCGTTCTACCACAGTTTGTACAGGTTTTTTTTTTTCAGGACGATCCAATGTTGGATCTGTCTGTAATCCACATATCAGGTAGTCGCACTGACGTTTTGCATCTTCCAGCATTTTAATGTGACCTGCGTGTAATAAATCGAAGGCGCTAAAGGTTATTCCTATTTTCATAATGATGTTTTATTGCTAATACGTTGAACTGTTGATTCGTTGATTTGTTTTTTTGAATTTAAAATTTTTTGGTGCTCAAAAATTAACCGCAATAATTCTTTTTCGGTATTTTTAACTTTAGCAGTTAAATATTTTAACCACCGTTTATTAAAAAGTTGTCGAAGTTCAATACTATCGCTACATTGTATTGAATTTAAATTAGTGATAAAATCTTCAATTTGAAATTTCATTTTCCTGATTAGATCGTAATTAACTTAATCTTACCTACCCAATTTAACAGCTACACCAATCAACCCTGTTACGTAACTGCCTGTTGTTTCGCTTTCGCCCGGAATACGCATTCCGTTAAAACCATAGTTTTGTTTAAAGTTCATGATATAGGTACCGTCTAAAAACACACCTATACGGTTTGTAATATTGTACTGTGGTTTGATACCTACCTGAAAGTTTGCCATCATATCGGTCTGATCTGTAGCTTTGCTTTTACCAAAGTTTAAACCGGCACCTGCATGTGCTACCAGCTGAAATACGGAACTGGTTGGATATGCCGATGCATTCATTGCCTGCATAACATTAAAAGTAGCTTCGGCAGTAAGTTTATTGTAGTTTATTGAGGCATTATCAACATCTTTATGCTTGAACGTAGTGTTTGAATAGGTACCGCGTACCCCCCAGATATCGTTTATCTGGTAATTTAAACCCAATTGTACGGTGTTAAAGCCGCTAACATCGGCTGTTTCTATATTATCCGGACTTAATGCCATATTGTAACCGTAAGCAGCTTCTAAGCTGATATTGTCTAAAAAAGTGCCTTGCTGCGCATTACTTTGTTGAACAGCGGCTAATGCGATAACCGCGATACATACTAATTTTTTCATTTGCTATTTTTTGTTTATCCGATGAATCGTTGAATCGTTAATTCGATGATCCCGTAAACGGGACAAGACCTGTTGAATCGTCTGATGGTTTATTTTACACTTTTATCTACTAATAGTTCTCGACTAACGCTCGAACTGACGGTGCTTCATTTCGGCTCCGCTCAGTGACCACACTTCGGTAGTTCGACAAGCTCACTAACCGCAAGCTCAGTGTCCGATTAAGTAACCAATTCTTACTTAGCAGTTACCTGCTCTCCAAACAATATAATTCCATCATTTGATAACGGTTTATTGTAATAAAACTGTACCTTGCGGTTTACAATTGCTTCTATTTTTGGAATGATGCTTTTGGTATATTCCGTATTAACAGCATTCCCTGTAATGTTTATTTCGATGAGACCGCTATCAACCCCCTTTGCGTAATTACCTACTAATTCAATCTGCCTTACATCGCCCATACGCTCCAAAATCTGTTCTACAATTGTGTCTAAACCCAAATACTTATGTACTACCTGCTGTAACAATTTGTACATGGGGTGCAACGTATTTGCTTTATAGGCTATTTTATTGCTTACCTCTCTCTTATCCAGATACCCTGCCTCAGACAAATGGTTTAACTCTTTCCTAATGGCGTTGGTTGATTCATTAAACTCGGTTGCCAATCCGCGGAGGTGTCCGGAATTTGCCGAACTTATAAAAAACTTCACCAACAGCTTAATACGTGTTTTTGAGGTTATTAACGAATCTAACATGCTTTTTTCTAATGAGCAGTAAATGTACTCATTTTAACTTATAAAACAAATATTTGGAAGAAATTTTACGTTTTAGTAATGTGAAGGGGTGTTGCGTGTTGAATTGTTGAACCGATGAATCGTGGAATTGTTTTAGTAGACTAATTCGTGTGAATCCCATTAATATGTGGTGAATCGTTGTGGTGTGTTGTTTAAAAGACACAATCTGTTTTGATTGATGTTTGATGTTTGATGTTTGATGTTTGATGTTTGATGTTTGATGTTTGATGTTTGATGTTTGATGTTTGATGTTTGATGTTTGATGTTTGATGTTTGATGTTTGATGTTGAACCTATTATTCGGTGATCCCGATAGCTATCGCGACAAGATCTGTTCAGTTGTTGAATCGTTGAGTCGCATTGTTTAATAGTCACAATCTGTTTTGATTAACCTTTTACAATGAATAGATTGTTTTTGAAATAAACACAAATTATGGAATTATTCTTTTTTCAAAGGAGGAGACTCTGAATCAAGTTCAGAGTGACAGTGTTTAGGTTTATTGATTAAAAATTGATGATGAATATTTTTTTTATCTCGAGTGAGATTGAGATGTAGTATGTTTAGAAGAA
>JAVXSC010000029.1:0-20404 GCA_036643355.1 Myroides sp. | reverse complement strand
GCTGTAAAAATAGGCGGTGTTACTTAATTTTGACTGAACCATTTTATATTTTTTTTTCAAATTTAGCGTATAATTTCCAAAAGCTTTGCAGGTTTTCGGTATTAAAATCTTCCGATTTCCATTCGTTCAGTTTCAAATTTATCGTTGTTTTGTTTTGATTGTACGTTCCAATAAAAATTTCGGTATTCGTTAAAAACATTCCGAAATGATTATCTAACATATGTAAGGTATCAATTTGTACCTGTTCAAAAAACAAAATGGTGTATTCGGGAATATCTACGTTTGCCGGCGCAGCAATTTCGTGCGTAAGCTCCAAAGCAATAAATTTATTGGAACTGTACATTGGAAAAGCAATAAGATCTAGCTTCTGAACATCAAAAGTTCCTTCTTTAATATGATGAATGGCTTCGCGGGAAATAAAAGGAATGTTTGCAAAGTTTTTTTGTAATTTTTTCTGACCTTCCTCGTTAAAATAGTCGTTAAAGTTTAAAATCTCGTTAACCGACAGTTGTTTTGTCAAAAGATGTTCTAACGGAATGCTAAAATAATTAGCAATTTTTATAATGCTTTCTAATTTAGGTTCGGCACGCAGTTCTTCGTACGACGAAATATTACCTCTGGTAAGGCTAAATAGATCAGCAAAAGCCTGTTGACTTATGTTTTTTACATTTCGAAGCTTCTTTATATTGTAACCTATTTTACTCATTTTGAAAAAAAATAAAAATTTTGCTAAATTTATTTGCAAAAAGTATTATCTTTATGCAAAAGATATGTGCAAGATACAAAATTAATTTACAATGCATTTTTTAAACGTCGAAAAATATATTTTAGATACCGGATACAGTATCAAATATAAAAGCAAAGAAGAAGGGATTTTTTTAATAGAAAATCTGGCAGACGGAGTTCAGAATTTAATCGTTGGTGTTGCCGCGCCCGTTTTAATATTTGAACAGTACCTGTTTACGTTACAAGCCGATAGTATGCAAGTGTTCAAGGCTTTGTTAATGAAAAACAGAGATATAATTCACGGTGCTTTTGCACTTACCGAAGATGGTTCGAAAGTTATTTTTAGATATACGCTGCAAATTCACAATTTAGATTTTAGCGAATTTGATGCCGCACTAAACTCATTGAGTTTGTTGTTAAGCGAATATTCCGAACAATTAATACAGTTTTCAAGAATTAAAAAATAAAAGATATGAATATTTTTAAAAGAATTTTTAGAATAGGCCAGGCAGAAATTCATGCTGTGGTCGATAAAATGGAAGATCCCATTAAAATGACGGAACAAGGAATCCGTGAAATGAAAGAAGATTTAGATCAGGCAATGGAAGCTTATGCCAAAGTAAAAGCATTGGCAATTCGCACCCATAACGCTGCCGATAAAAAACGCGAAGATGCTTCAAGCTATGAAAACAAAGCTGTTTTGTTGCTTCAAAAACTTCAAAAAGAAGAATTAGAAGTTGATCAGGCAGAACGTTTGGCGAAAGAAGCGCTTCATTTAAAAAAGCAGAATTTGTTGGAAGCAGACGAGTTAAGCAATCAGGCAGATGTACACGATGAATCGGCAAATGAAGTGCATAAAAACATCGAGGTCTTAAAGTACAACATCAACAAATGGGAAACCGAACTGGCAACGATTAAAGCTCGTGTTCGTGTGGCAAACGCAACCAAAGTGGTAAACAAACAGCTGGCAAAAATGGATTCTAACAGTACCATAAGTATGTTGGAACGCATGAAAGAAAAGGTGGAAGAAGACGAAGCATTGGCAAAAGCATACGGAGAAATGGCACAGCAAAAACCAAATATTTCCGATGAAATAGATCAGGCGTTGAACGAAAATTCATCAGATGCCGATTTAGATGCTTTGAAAAAACAATTGGGAATGTAAAACAGTCTTAAAGTAAAAAGTTAAAAAGTCGAAAGAACCATCAGTTCGAGCGGAGTCGAGAACTGTCATTCTGAACGAAGTGAAGAATCTCTAATTTTCCTAGTTCAATCTAAAGTCAAAATAATTCAATAATAATTTAAAACACCATTATATGAAACGATTTGAATATAAAACAATAGAAATCAAGCCGAAAGGCACATGGTCTTGGAAATTCGATATTGTTGAAATTGATAAAATTTTAAACGAAATGGGCAGTCAAGGCTGGGAATTAGTAACAACAGAAAGTCGTGATATGAGCGGAACAGCTTATGGTTTTCACTACACCTTTAAACGCGAAATTTAATCAGTCGCTGTTTGCAAAAACTAATAACTAAAAACAAATAACTATACTATGGCAGAACTTTTAAACCTATTATTCTATCCGCTTTCAAACGGAATTATGACGGTTCTTACCGGAATGTCTTTGCTGTACTGGGTTTTTATGTTTTTTTCGGGCGATGGATTTGATACCGATGCCGAATTTCACATGGGCGATGTTTCCGATGGCGATGTAAATACTGATGCTGATGGCGAAGTTTCCTTCGGATCTAAAGTGTTGGAATTTATCAACATAGGCAAAATGCCGTTAATGGTAATTGTAACCCTGTTTAAGTTCATCGGCTGGATTCTTACCTTACTGTCATCCATCTTTTTAGGTTTGGCAAATTGGGGCATCAAATCAGTGTTAATCCTACTTCCGGTGTTTGCAATAACATTCGTAATCATGCATTATGTAACAAAACCATTAGTAAAAATGTACAAAAATTTAGGCTATAACGGCGAAGAATCAATCGATTTTTTAGGCAGAACCGGCACGTTGAAATCAACCATAGAAAACAACAAAATAGGCATTTTAGAAGTCACCATTCAAAAAGATGTATTCCGGTTAAATGTTAAAAGTCAGTCGGGTAACCGCATAGAATACGGCGCAGAAGTAATGATTATTAAAGCCGTAGAAAACAATATTTACGAAGTACAACCAAACATAACCTTACATAATATAAACTAACTAAATTAAATCAATGAACAAACTATTATTAATTGACGGGCTTTCGGGCGTATCAGGAATCATACTTTTAGCATTAGGCGTAATTGTATTTTTAATCATCTCGTTTTTTGTAGTACTAAGCATGTTCTACAAAAAAATCCCGCAAGGTAAGGCAATTGTGCGTACCGGTGTGGGCGGATCTAAAGTAGCATTCAACAAAGGAATGTACGTAATTCCGGTTTTTCATAAAATGGAAATCATGGATATTTCGGTAAAGAAAATTGAAATTGCCCGTATGCAGCATGACGGATTAATTTGTCGCGATAATATTCGTGCCGATATCAAAGTTGCGTTTTTCGTTCGCGTAAACAAGTCGGTTGATGATGTGATCAACGTAGCACAAAATTTAGGATGTGACCGTGCAAGTGATCCTGAAACATTGAAAAGTATTTTTGAATCGAAGTTTTCCGAAGCATTGAAAACTGTCGGTAAAAAATTCGATTTTATTGAATTATACGAAGCACGTCGTGAGTTTCGAGATGAAATCTTGAACATTATCGGAACCGATTTAAACGGATATATTTTAGACGATTGTGCGATTGATTATTTGGAACAAACCGAATTACGTTTTTTAAGTGCCGAGAATATTTTAGATTCTGAAGGAATTAAAAAGATTACCGAATTAACGGCAAAGCAAAATATGAGTGCCAATTTAATTCGTCGTGAAGAAGAAAAAGTAATTAAAAAACAAAACGTTGAAGCACGTGAAGCTATTTTGGAATTAGAACGTCAGTTGGCAGAAAAAGAAGAAAAGCAAAAACGTGAAATCGATAATATCAAAGCGCGTGAAGAAGCCGAAATTACAAAAGTTCGTGAAGAAGAACGCTTAAAATCGCAAACCGTTCGTATTTCAACCGAAGAACAATTGGCTGTTCAGGAAGAAAACAAACTGCGCCAGATCATTATTGCAGAAAAGAATAAAATTCGTACCGATGCTGTTGAAACCGAGCGTGTAGAAAAAGACCGCGCGTTAGAACAAACCGAAAGAGAGCGTATCGTTACCTTGGCTCAAATTGATAAAGAACGATCAATAGAAACCGAGAAAAAATCGATTCAAAATGTAATTAAAGAACGTGTTCAGTTAGAAAAAGGCGTGGTTGAAGAACAACAAAACGTTCGAGATGTAGAAGTGTACCGTGAAGTAGAACGTAAAAAGCAAGCGGGCGTAATTGCAGCATCGCAAGAAGCAGAAGAACGTTTAATTGCAACCGTAAAAGCTGCCGAAGCTTCAAAAATTGCAGCGGAACAAGAAAAAGAGAAAAAAGTGATCGATGCTGATGCTCAAAAAATGGTAGCAGAACGCAAAGCACAAGAAGTATTGATTGATGCGGAAGCGAAGAAAGAAGCTGCTTCTAAAGAAGCCGAAGCTCGTAAAATTATTGCCGAAGCACAGGCGAAAGAAGAAGCTGCGATTGGATTATCTGAAGCGGAAGTAATGATTGCAAAAGCAGAAGCAGAAGAAATTCAAGGAACAAAAATGGCTGCAGTTATCGAAATTAAAGCTGAAGCTATGCGTAAAGAAGGTTTGGCAGAAGCCGAAGTTGTTCGTGAAAAAGCAATGGCAGAAGCAAAAGGCATCGAAGAAAAAGCCGAAGCTATGAAAAAATTAGACGGCGTTGGTAAAGAACACGAAGAGTTCAAGTTACAGTTACAAAAAGAGAAAGAAGTAGAATTGGCGCATATCAACATTCAAAAAGATATCGCTTCAGCACAAGCTAGCGTTCTTTCGGAAGCATTGAAAACAGCTAAAATAGATATTGTTGGTGGTGAAACCATGTTCTTTGAAAACATCGTTCGTCAGGTTTCCAATTCAAAAGGTTTCGATCATTTAATCAACAATTCGCAACATGCGTTGGACATTAAAGAATCGTTAATGGGTCCAGACGGAAAAGGAGATTTAGCTGAAAAAATCCGTGGTTTGGCAGACAAATACGGTATTTCATCAAACGATATTAAAAACCTAACCGTTTCGGCAGCCTTAATTAAACTGCAACAAGCAGCAGGCGGTCAGGGTAATGAAGAAGATGCAGGTTTCATTAATTCGTTATTCGGCATGGCTAAAAACTTGGGAATATCAAACAAAAAATTAATTTAATCTTGAAGTAAGTTTTAAAGATAGAAACTTGTCATGCTGAACCGGTCACTGAGCATGTCGAAGTGCAGCATCTCACAAGATTAAATGATGCGATTCCGTGTCAAGCACGGAATGACAAACAATTTATCATAAAAATAAACACACTTATGCCTAAACTTGCCTTTTAAAACCAAAGAAGGGCAAGTTTAATTTCACTAACGCATTAATTTAAAATCAATGCAAGAAGAAAAAGTTACAACACCACAACCAACCATAGATTCCGGCGCATACGAGATTATCCGCAAGCGTTTGCGCACACAGAAAGAAGAGTTGTTGGCAAGGTTAAAATCCTTAAACAGCGCCCGCAAAGAAGTTTTCAATTCTACCAGTTTTGTGTTAAAGGCAAATCAGCGGATCGATACCGAAAATACCTGTACAGCACGCGGAATTGTTGCCATAGACAATCTTTGCATTTTTGGTTACAACGTGCATTTTGGTTTGCGTACCGAAATAAAGCTGGGCGATGTTTTCAGCATTTATCTGTTCGAAAACAATCAGTTTGTACCGCAAACGTTAGATTTAATCAACGATGCCAACTTTGTAACCGATTATCAGAATCTTTATAAATATTACCGCGATTCTATTTTTGCGAAATTCCGCAGAACAGAGAATTACTTGTACATGATTTTTCAGACAAGTAAAAATGTCGATGATTTAAAGGCTTTTAAATGGTTGATAAAAGACGGAAAACTGATTTATCAGGACGATCGTAGTATCCACGATGTAAAACAGCCTACGCAGTTTGAATTTCAATGGATCAAAACCAATTTAGACGATCGCCGTTTAGGAAAATTCCCGCATATTTCTATTTTAGATAAGGTTTTTATTGAAGCATTGCACGGCGATATTACCTTTAAAATTGAAGACAATACCGATACCGGCAAAGGAATTTACAGCGAAAAAGTCACTAATTTAGACCAGCAGTTAGACGATGCCGAATATTACTACGCCGATTTAGGAAATCTAATTGCCATACGCATAAAGCCGTATCAGGAAGATTTTCGTGCCTACGTGTTCAACGTAAAAACGAAAGAGGTAATCAATCTTCCGTCGTTAAACCAATCGGCTATTTTGTTGCCCGATAATCAGGGAATCATTTTTTCTAACGGATATTATCTGCAAAACGGCACGCACAAAGTATTCGATTCACATTTAGAAAATGTGCAGTTTTTACGAAAAATAGCATCGCCCAACGGAGAAGATTTTCTGTACATTTTTAATCAGCGCGAAACAAATACGTTCATTTTAATGTCGTACAACATCATTCAGCAGGCAGTAGAAACGCCTATTGTTTGCAACGGTTTCACCATTTTTAAAGACGGCAGTTTAATTTATTTCAGAACCGAAGCCGAAGCAACGCGCCACCATCAGGTACAGATTTGGGAAACACCTTATATGGCTGTTTTAAAAGAGAACGAAGCCCGTAAAGAAGATCCGTTGTACAAAGTGGGCAACAAGCAGATTGTGCAGGCAATGGCAGAAACCCAAGAGGTTATTCAGCTAGCGACTAAAGAAGATTCGTATGAAGGTTTGTATGAGGAAATTCTGAAGAAAACCACCACGTTGCTCGATTCGTATTTTTGGATTAACGATGTTGCTTTAAAAGATTTAGGTGCGCCGTTAAGTCAGATAAAAGATGTTGCCAACACCGCAATCGATGAATTTGTAAAAGTTCAGGCACAACGCAAACATGCCGAAGAATTATACCAGCAGTCCGACAAATATTTAGAGGAACTCATTTTTAAAATAAACAGTACCACCATTGAAACGTTGGATCAGTTGGTTAATTTGTTGGCTTCTGCGAGAAAATTACAAGGCGAATTCATCAGTTTAAAAGGCGTTCGTTATGTTTCAACAGAAAATGTAAATCAGTTAATTGATCGGCTAAATACCATTACCGTTGATTTATCAAACCAAACCGTTGCATTTCTTTTAAAAGATGAAGCGTTACTGCCTTACGAACAAAAGGTGGAAGCTCAGAAAGAAAAAGTTGCAGCTATTGATAAGGTTTTTGATGCCAAAGCGGTGGAAGAAACCAATACCGAAATTTCTACCGAATTAGAAGTTTTAATCGATATTTTAAACGGTTTAAAGATCGATGATGCTACGCAAACCACAAAAATTGTCGAGAAAATATCGCTGATTTTTAGTTCATTGAACGAATTGCGTGCGCAATTGACTCGAAAGATAAATTCGTTACGAAATCAGGAAGCCGGTGCCGAATTTTCTGCACAATTAACTTTGTTGGAACAAACGGTTACCAATTATTTGGAACTTTCAACATCGGCAGAAAAAACCGATGAATATTACACCAAAATTGTTGTTCAGTTAGAAGAACTTGAAAGCAAGTTTTCTGACATTGATGATTTTGTTCTTAAAATTGCCGATAAGCGCGATGAGGTCATCAAGGCGTTTAATACCAAGGGTGAGCAGATTGTTGCGCAGGTGAACAAACGAACCGATTCGCTGGAACAGATTGGTTTGCGTGTTCTGAAAAACATAGAAAACAAATCGTTGACGCTTGCAACTAAAGAAGATATTTTAAGCTTTTTTGCTTCGGATTTAATGATTGATAAAGTTCGACAATTGGTTGCCGAATTAAAATCGTTAAACGACGTATCAAAAGCAGAAAATCTTGAAAATCTTTTAAAGAAAACGCGCGAAGACGCGCAGCGAATTTTACGCGATAAAACCGAACTGTATGTAGACGGGCAAAATATTATCGCACTTGGTAAACACAAATTTTCGGTTAATAACCAATCGTTAAGTTTAACGCTGGTTAACCGTAACAACGAACTTTTTTACCATTTAACAGGGACCAGTTTTTATCAGAAAGTTCAAAATACCGATTTAGCAAACTATAAAGATATTTGGAATCAGGAACTGATTTCGGAAAATAACAACGTTTATCGTTCGGAATATTTGGCATTCAAAGCGTTTAAAGCGGCAACCTACAACGATTTTGATGCAGCGGCATTTATCAACCAAACGGTTGAGCAAAATTATTCCGAAGGTTATGTGAAAGGCGTACATAATACCGATGCGCTTGCCATTTACGAAGCCTTACAAAGTATCGACAAAAAGTTAGGTGTGTTGCGTTACAATGTATCTACGCGATCGGTTGCGCAGTTGTTCTGGCATCATTTATCGGAAAATGATCAGCAGAAATTGTTCACTTTAATTCAATCCACACATTCGGTTATAAAGGCGTTTCCAAGTACACAGCGTTTTCAGTCGGTTATCGATCAAATCGAAAAGCATTTTGAACAATGGCAAACAACGGTAGATCAAACCTTGACCGATAAAACCAGCGTGGCGCATTATATTTTTGGATCGTTCAGCAACTATAAAAAGTTTGCAATTAGTGAATTCAGCGATGATTTAAAGCAGGAATTTTTACGAATTGTTCAGGAAAAAAGATCGTTGGCAGATTTTCAGGCCGATGTTCAAAACAAACAATTTTCGTTAACCGATCGTTATTTCTTGATTTTAAACTGGTTGAATGCCTTTATTGATGAACATGCCGATTTGGAAATCTATAGAAAATACATCGATGAAACCGCAGTTGTTTTATTGTTTTCAAAAGACGAATACCAGCTTGTTTTTGGTAAAGATTCGGTTGAAATCAGTGAACTAAAAGGAAATCATTCCATATTGGAAAACGGCAGTTTTACATTAGATTATTACGATTTTATAAGCAAACTGTCCGATTTTTCAAACAACAAAGTTCCGCGTTTTGAAGCGTTTATCAATCTAAAAAATCAATTGAGTAAATCGTACGAAAACGCGTTGAAAATAAACGAATTAGAACCAAAAGTATTAACGTCGTTCGTTCGAAACAAACTAATCAACGAAGTGTATTTTCCGTTAATTGGAAACAATCTGGCAAAACAGTTGGGCACCGCAGGCGACAGCAAACGCACGGCACGTATGGGAATGTTGCTGTTAATTTCGCCGCCAGGTTACGGTAAAACCACGTTAATGGAATATTTGGCAAAAACAATGGGACTGCATTTTGTAAAGGTAAATGGACCAACCATTGGGCATTCCATCACGTCGATTGATCCTGTGGAAGCCAAAACATCGGGCGAACGCGAAGAGTTGAAAAAGATTAATTTATCGTTTGAAATGGCAGATAACGTAATGCTGTATTTAGACGATATTCAGCATTTAAGTCCGGAATTTTTACAAAAATTCATTTCGTTGGCAGACGGTCAGCGAAAAATAGACGGAATTTTCGCCGGCGAAAGTAAAACCTACGATTTGCGCGGGAAACGTTTCTGTATTGTAATGGCGGGAAATCCGTACACCGAAAGCGGATCAAAATTTCAGATTCCCGATATGTTGGCAAACCGTGCAGATGTGTATAATCTGGGCGATGTAATTGGAGATACGGCACATTTGTTTAATTTAAGTTTGATTGAAAACGCGGCGATTGAAAATGTGTATTTAGAGAAAATTGCCAGCAGATCGTTTCAAGATTTTTATGCGTTGATCGATTTTATTTCGCAGGGAACTGAACAGTTGCCCGATTTGGAAGGAAATTATACCAAGCAGGAAATCGACGATTGCATTACGGTTTTACAGCATATCATCAAGATTCGAGATGTGGTGATTAAAGTAAACCAGCAATACATTCAAAGTGCGGCAATGCAGGATGCCTACCGAACCGAACCGTCGTTTAAAATGCAGGGATCGTACCGAAACATGAGTAAACTGGTTGCGCAGGTGGTGCCTATGATGAACGATAAGGAAATCAACGATTTGTTGCTGACGCATTACGAAAGCGAGTCGCAAACGCTGACTGCCGATACCGAAAGCAATTTACTGAAGTTAAAGGAACTTGCCGGATTGATTACGGTTGACGAGAAAATTCGTTGGGAAGAAATCAAGGAACTGTTCCGTAAAAACAATAAACACGGCGGTTTGGCTAAAGACGATAAAGTGTTTGCTGAAATGCTGAATTTAAACGAAAACCTAGAAGGAATTATCAAGGTTATTAAAGAAAAATAAAAGGAAGTCATTTGACTTCCTTTTGGTTTTTTTGAGTTGGTGCTACTAAGGAAAAGCATACTACTGTTTCTTTTTATAAGTAGTAGTTTTTTTATCTCCCTTTTTTAAGATTATTCCATTTTCTACAGCATTTTTTAAGTCACGACTTGCAGTAGCAGAAGAAATGTTTTTAAAATAATTCAAATAATCTTTACGGCTAAAATCTTTTTCGTTGTTCTCTAAAAACAGCTGTATTCTATCTTCATCACTCAATTTTTTAGCAGAATTTTCAAGTAAATCAGTTAGCGAACAATCAATAATCATCAACATATATTCAATGAATTTAGTAGATTTTCCTTCTTTATCAGAAATAGACAAAGCCTTGTAATATTCATTTTGATTTTTTGAGATCAAAGTTTCAAATGGCAGAAATTCAAAAAAGGGGTATTCTTGCATTAAAATTAAAGTTTGCCATAATCTTCCCATTCTTCCATTTCCATCTAAAAAAGGATGAATAAATTCCATTTCGTAGTGAAAAACACAACTTTTTATTAGTGTTAATTCCGATTTGTCTTTTAAATACTCAAACAAATCTTTCATTAAGTAAGGAACATTTTCAAATGAAGGTGCAATATGTTCCACTTTAGAACCTTTTACAATACCAACACCTTGTTTTCTATATTTTCCAGGCTCATTTATTAATTTTTGTAATAAAAGATTATGTGCTTTTAAAAAATCTTTTTCACTTTCTGGTTTTAGTTGCTTTATATTTTTATAAACCTCTAAAGCATTAAGCACTTCAAGAATGTCTTTTTCAGGACCAACAACGCGCTTGTTCTCTAAAATAGCAGTAATTTGCTCTTCGGTTAATGTGTTTCCCTCTATGCTAAGCGAAGATTGAATTGTTTTAATTTGATTCTGCTTTCTTAAAGTGGGATTGGTTTTAATTAAATATTTTGCATTCACTTCTCCGATTTTCTCTGAAATGGAAGATATATATTTTAATATTTCTGAAGATATTTCGTACGGAGGCTTCATTTATTGATACTATCATTTGATACTATAACAAAAGTAGAAATTAAAAATGAATAATTCGTTTTGCTCGTGATAGAATTAAAAGTAAGACAATTTCTTTAAGAGAATTATCAAGGTTATTAAAGAAAAATAAAAGGAAGTCATTTGACTTCCTTTTGGTTTTATTTTCAATCTTAAATTTGTATTATTTATGAAATAAAAAATTATAGTGATGATCTTTTAGTTTTTGTAAAATGATTTTAATTTTTCCTTTCTCTAGCTCAAGTAAAAGTAGAAGATGGATAATAAGAATAATGCGCAATTTTATTGTCAGATAATATAATGAAGATCCCTTTACAAATTTTTTTTCAAGACTCTTATCATAATGCGTATAATAATTTCTACTATTTTTTACATCTCTTATAAATTGCTCACTATCGGTAATGATTTCTTCTATAATTTTAAATTCACTAATTTTCGATAAAAGTTCAACCAATCTTTCATGTAATGATGGTTCATTCCCAAAATTAAGTTTAGTTTGTAACCATTCCTTATGTTCACGAGGAACTGATTCAAGAATAATTCTTTTCTTTTCATTATAATCACATTCATTCATTACCTTGTTCTTGTAAGTTCTCCTATGAAAAGTTTCTAAAGCATGAATGATTTCTAAAAACTTACCCTCAGTAAAAATCCTATTATGAGCATAAAAGGAGTTTAAAAATAAATAAATAATTGGCTCAATTTCAGAATTATATCGATACCAATTACTTACTACTTTCTGAAAATTGTCTTTTAAATCTTCATAATTAAATAAAAACTCAAAAGAATGTTTTTGTTTGATGCTTTTAGTTCCTTTTGATTTATAATATAATTCTACTTCTTTGTAAATCTTATCGTTTCCATATGTTTCAAAAATATTCTCGTTTTTTAATTTGATTGCTGTAGGATAACAATTTTCAAAAGATCCAAAAGTGATAAGCCCTTGGAATACTAAAGAGTCTCTTAAAAAATCGAATATTTGTGTAGTTTTTTCTTTTTTAGGGAAAACTCAACTTTTTGATATAGACAGAAAGTTTTAAAATTATCATTTTTTTATATTCGATGAAAATTTAAACTTAGCATTATAGTCTTTAACATTAAAATTAATTTCAGAAGGTAATATATAGTGCAATCTGAATTCTTCATTTTTGTATTTTACCTCATTTATACCATTAATTGATACCCACTCACTTAAATTGTGAAATTCAATTGAAATTTCGTCAAATAATATTTCTTCTTTTTTGAAATAGTGAGCCCCAACAAACATATAAGTGCTTATATATTTTACTGTTGGTATTCCTGGAAAATTTAAAGTTCTAGAAGTTATGGAATTATTAAGTAATGTTATTTTTTTACCATTTTGAAGAATCCCCAGAATAATATAATTAGTTGATTCAGAAAACATTTTTTCAATTTCATCAAAACTACCTAGCAATTCTAAAAATATTCCTTGTTCTTGTGAGTATGAAATTTTTCCAGAGATTTTATCATCTTCAGAATCTGGTAAAAACCATAATCCGTTTGATTCGAGATCATCACGCATAATAAAAGTATTTTCTGCTATTTCTCCAAATATACAAAAGTTTTTAACCTTTAAAGCGACTTTGTATTCGACAACAAACGCTTACAATCGACTATAAATGATTAACAACCGAATAAAATTTGGAAGCTGTTGCAACTTTGTACCAGATAATTATTTAATCATTTAAAATTTAAACGCCATGAGTACATTAAGAAACAGTGTTCGTCTTGTAGGAAGAGTAGGTAACACACCGGAAACAAAAACTTTTGACAACGGTACAAAAGTAACTTTATCGTTAGCAACCAGCGATTTTTATTACAACGATAAAAAAGAAAAAATAGAAACCACCCAATGGCACAACATTGTAGCGTGGGGCAAAACCGCAGAGCTAATTCAGAAATATGTAGAAAAAGGTAAGGAAATTGCCGTTGAAGGTAAATTAACCTACCGTACCTACGAAGACAAAGAAGGTATAAAGCGTAGCATTACCGAAATTGTTATCAACGAAGTGTTGTTCTTCTAAAAATTAAAATCCCGATGCGTCGGGATTTTTTTTATATTCACGAAAAACAATATGCACATTCAATTTATCCACACTATTCTGTATGTAGCCGATCAGCAGTTAAGTACCGATTTTTACACCAAACTATTGCGCAAAAATCCTGAATTAAATGTTCCGGGAATGACCGAATTTCTATTAGCAGAAAACGTTAAATTGGGATTAATGCCCAATAACGGAATTGCAAAAATTTTAGCCGATAAAACACCGCATCCCGAATCAGGCAACGGAATTCCCAGATGCGAACTATACTTTTATGTGAAAGATATTGAATTGGAGTTTACCAACGCAGTAAACACAGGTGCAAAATTAATCAATGCTATTCAAGACAGAACTTGGGGTGATAAAGCTTGTTATTTCGCAGATCCAGACGGACATATTATCGCGTTTGCAGAGAAATTGAAATGATTTTCTTATATTGTTAAAAATCACATTTATGAAAACAAAAATCTATTTTATTCTACTTATTTGCCTGCTAAACTGTGTTACAGCCCAAAGTCAGTTAAGAGTTTTTTACGATGGATTAAATCCAAGTGAAAACTATTTTGACATTTCAGATTTAGCATTAAAACACAATCAAAAAACAAAAGAAAAATTATTTGATGGTTTGGCAGACAGATATAAAGTTCGAATGTTAGTGCAACCGTCTTTTGATCTAAAATATATTTTTCAAATCGATGAAATTCTTAAGGATTATCAATTAGAAAAATATGTAGTACGTTTTCATAAATTAAACTCACGTGTACATTCTTTAGAAGATTACGATAAAGTTAAAGTTCAAAAATATGAAGCTTCTATGAAAGATGATGATATCTTGCTATTAACAGATGCTTTTGCAACTGTTGTAGATAAAGCTAGATATGAGAAAAGTAATATGGATATTTATGATGGAACAAATTATTTATTGAGCGTTTGGGATTATTATGGTTGGAGAAGTGGAAATGTAAGATCTCCGAGAGATCCAGAGATAAAAAGTCTTGTTGATGTTGTTGAGAATTTAATAAAACAAATCCAATCAAAACGAAATATAAAAATTTCCGATACAGATAAAAATGTACTTCATCAAATTATCAGTAAATTTCAAAAGCACTCTACCTCTTCAGATTATGAACTCGTAAGTAGAATGATGAAAGTTATTGAAAACAACGAAAATGAATTTTGTTCGAAATTAACTGATGATAATGCAGAATATGTAGAAAGTTCGCTTAACAATATAAAAAATACAGCAGCTAAAAATTTAGCGTATAATCAATTTAATAAACAAGAATTAAAACATCTTATAGAATTTGTTTTAGAAGAATTTGTAACCTTTAATACCTTTTCAGAAGAGGATAAGCGTGAAATTATTCTTTCAAAATCAGATATCATATTAGAAAAAGAAGAAAATATTAAAAACAACATTTTTCAACTTATTTTAAAGGAGTTTGATTAATATCAAAAACAGAAAATCTTACTCATTCAAAATATCCTGAAACAAATCAAAAAATCGACCCATATCAATACCGTCAACCAAACCGTGATGTGCAAATAAGGCAACATTAAAAAACTTTTGGTCGTTTTTATCAATCATTTTACCAATAGAAACTTTAGGCGAACTATCGGGATGTTTAAATCCACGCGCATGTGTTAACGAGGTGAAATTCACCCACGGAACCGCCGAAAAATGAATAATGTTATCGCCGTAATCGTCTTTTGTAAGCAGGGTATCGGTTTGTTGTACGCGAGCTATTTCTTGTTTTACCGATTCTTGAAAAACAGCAAAATCATCATGATAGATAATATGCGAAAATCCAAAGGTTTCGTTTTCCTTTAAAACTGTAGATGAAGCATCGATACGATCATGCTGAAAGACTTTTCCGTTATCAATTCGCAACTTAAAAGCCGGCAATTCATTAATGGTTTTCAACGTAGCATACAAATAGTAGATAAAAAACGATGTTTTTAATTCTTTGCCTTTTTTGTAGGCTTGCGTTACATCCATTTCAACGGTTAGTCCGTAAAAAGGTTCGTCCATTGCCGAGAAAAATTCAAAATGACTTTTTCGTTTCCAGGTATCTAAATTAATTTCGGTTTTCATAAATTCAATAAAGTCATAAGTTCACTTGCTTTTTCAACACTGTAAAAATTATTGTGCACAATTTCATGGTCAATGCGTTCGTGTGCCCAAGTAGTGTGAAAAGGTACGTGCACGGCGGTTCCGCCAATATTTAAAACCGGCAAAACATCAGACTTTAACGAGTTTCCGATCATTAAAAAGTTCTCGGGTTCAATTTCCAAACGTTTCAAAAGCTTTTCGTAATCTAATTCTTCTTTTTCAACCATCACTTCGATATGATGAAAATACGCGCCCAAACCCGATAAATGCAACTTGCGGTGCTGGTCTTTTAAATCGCCTTTTGTAGCTACAACCAATTTGTACTTTCCGTTTAACTGCTGTAAAGTTTCTTCAATTCCGTCTAACAAAACAACAGGTTTGGTTAATAAATCTTTACCAATTTCAATGATTTTTTCCATTACTTTGGTCGATACCGTGTGGTTCGAAATCTCGTAAGCCGTTTGCACCATCGATAAAATATAACCTTTAATGCCGTAACCGTACAAAGGCAGGTTGTTTATCTGGGTTTGAAACAATGTCTGCGCCAAACTTTGTTTTGACAAATAATCGCTCATTAAAGCACAAAATTTTTCTTCGGCTTCGTCAAAATAAGGTTCGTTAATAAACAGCGTATCGTCTGCATCAAAAGCAATTACTCTAATGTTTTCAATCATTTGGTGAAAGTTTTCTCAAAGATAAAACCTAATAAATTTTAATCGTTCAAAATTGGTGTTTTTGTTAAAAAAAATCGACCAATAATTAAATTTTGTACATTTAATAGAAAAAGAGAAACTATGAAAAATGTAATTAAACAAGAAATGCAGCAGCTAAATTATGAAGATATAGCTGCTTTGGTAACCACAGGTGCAGCGGCGGGTATTGCCGTAACAAAAATTACAGGGCATTCAAAATCATTGGGTGCGGCTGTTGGCGTTGGCTTAAGTATGTTGTTTTACGGAATTTTAAAAAGAATTTAGTCTTTTTTTAGTCATTTGTAATTCTGTTACATTCAATTGATTTAGGTATTTAAATTTTAATTATATTTAAACCTAATTTAGTAAAAATCAGTTGTGTATGATGGGTTTTAAAAATTTGGTACTAATGTTCGGTGGATCATTATGTGCATGGATGTGTGGATGTGGTGAAGATGACGATTATGCTCCATCTGAACCAGAAAATATGGTGTCAGTATTAATTGTTGATGATTTAACCAATAATTTTGAAGGCGGAGAAGTTTATCATTATAATGAACATTATCCAACGTATAATTTAACGGTTGAAAATGTTCCTCCGGCTGATGTTGGCTATATTAAGGTTCATTATACCGAAGGAAATCAGTTGATTTATCATGCAACACAGGTTTTCATGGGCAGTGACGAAATAATTGTTCCAAACCCGATAACACCGCCGCAAGATTTCGACAGAGTTTTAACGGAAGGTTTTATGGCATTACCAAATGATGCTGTTGAATTAACAAACGCACCATCGCCAACTGGTAAAGCACAAGAAAAATGGGCACAGATTCAGAATTTAGAAGTTGTTCGCTACGCCTTGCAAAACAGCAATGGTAAAGTACATTATTTTAAGCAAGTATTCGATTCAGGTTTGGTTGAAAATGCCAAATGGATCTTCATAGTAAAAAATTAAGGTTGCCAAGTGCAGCCTTTTTTATTGATTTTCTAAAATAAACTTTTATTTTAGCAGTTAAAAACAAACTAAAACTTTCAACTTTGGAACAAACAACAACAGACAACACCTTAAAGCGCGGGTTGTCTAACCGCCATATTCAGCTAATTGCATTGGGTGGAGCTATTGGTACCGGCTTATTTTTAGGAATTGGACCGGCAGCCGTTTTAGCAGGACCATCGGTTATTATTGGATATGCCTTTGCAGGAATCATTGCCTTTTTTATTATGCGCCAGTTGGGAGAAATGGTTGTAGAAGAGCCTGTTTCGGGATCTTTTTCGCATTTTGCCTATAAATATTGGGGTTCGTTTGCGGGTTATGCTTCGGGTTGGAACTATTGGATTTTGTACATTCTGGTTTCTATGGCAGAATTAACTGCCATTGGAAAGTATGTGCAGTTTTGGTGGCCCGATATTCCGTTGTGGGTCTCTAGTTTATTTTTCTTTGTAACCATAACCGCTTTAAATTTAGGATCGGTAAAAATGTTTGGCGAAGCCGAGTTTTGGTTCTCCATTATTAAAGTAGTTGCCATTTTAGCAATGATTGTTTTTGGAACCTATTTGTTGATTTCAGGAACAGGCGGCGAACAAGCAAGTATATCAAACCTTACAAATAACGGCGGATTTTTCCCGAAAGGCTGGTTTGAAAAAACCGAAAGCGGTTATCAAGGCTTGCTCTCGGTCATGGCGATTATCATGTTCTCATTCGGTGGATTGGAACTGATTGGGATTACTGCTGCTGAAGCTGAAAATCCAGAGAAAAATATCCCAAAAGCAACCAATCAGGTAATTTACCGAATTTTGATTTTTTATGTTGGAGCGTTAATTATATTGTTTTCGCTTTCACCTTGGGCAACTATTACTACAGAAACCAGCCCGTTTGTAACGGTTTTCGATAATTTAAAAGGTTTGCATTTTAACGTATTTGGAACCGATGTTTCAGGGACAAACCTAATTGCAAATGTGCTGAATTTAATTGTGTTAACAGCAGCTTTATCAGTTTATAACTCATCGGTTTACAGCAACAGCCGTATGTTATATGGTTTGGCTGAACAAGGCAACGCACCAAAATTTGTAATGCATCTTAATAAAAGTGCTGTGCCAACACGTGCCATTATTGTGTCGAGCTGTTTTGCAGGTTTGTGTATCATTATCAACAAATTTATGCCCGATGAAGCTTTTAAAATACTAATGTCGTTAGTGGTTTCGTGTTTAATTATTAACTGGATCATGATTTCGTTTACGCATTTAAAATTTAGAAAGTTTAAAGATCAGGCAAATATCAAAACAAAGTTCCCGTCTATAATATATCCTGTTTCAAATTACATCTGTATTGTGTTTTTACTGGCAATTTTAGCAATTATGAGTATTACGGGTATGCATGTTTCGGTAATTTTAATTCCGGTTTGGTTGATTATTCTGTTTGTAACATATCAAATTGTTCAGAAAAACAAACAGAAAAAAGCTGTTTAGCAGTAAATTATGAAGACACGTATAGATAAAACTATTCCTTTATTCAGTATGGTTTATGGAATGTTTTTTATTTTATTATTCTTGTTTTCTTTTAATTTGAATCAAATAGCGATTTCTATATTTTGGCTTTTTTTAGGTGTTTTAATCATGTTTTTCAGCCTATGGAAAATAGGAACCTTTATAATTATTGATGATAAACTTATAAAATCAAGTTTCTTGGGTTTGTATAAGAAAACGATCAACTTGAAGGATTCATTTACTTATAATAACAAGATCGTAAATACAAATCATTTTAATAATCCTCTGAATATTATTAAATGGTTTTCAAATGATAACAAGTATTTTATATTTAGAAAAGTCAGTATTGTAACACAAAATGGTCGGAAAATCACTATTGATGAAAGATCAATTAAAAAAGAAGACTTTAATATTCTTTACAAAACAATTAAAAGCTATAAAAACATCAATCTTAATATAGCTTAACAATTGTTGCTAAAGTATTTTATAATTTTAATGAACTAATTTAAAACTAAAATGGTTATGGAAATTAATCACAGAAAAGAAGAAAATAAAGGCGCTTTTATTGCAACTGAAAACGGAGCAAAAGCAGGTGAAATGACATACAGTAAAGCGGGCGATACATTAATTATTATAGATCATACCGAAGTAAATTCGGAATTTAACGGAAAAGGCGTTGGTAAACAGATGGTATTAGCAGCGGTTGAATACGCACGCGAAAATGGAATTAAAATTATGCCTTTGTGTCCCTTTGCAAAAGCTACCTTCGATAAAAACAAAGATATTCAAGACGTTTTGGTTTAATAACTAAGAAGAGCAGCAAAATTAAATTGCTGCTCTTCTTAGTTATTTCTTAAATATAATTTTTTGAGTTTCGGCTTTTCCTTCAAATAAATCAGAGACATCTTTCGGAGCTTTCTGTTCTAATTGAATCTCATTGTTAGATATTTTCTTTATAGTAAAATTTTGTAATGGTAATTTCTCGAATCCAATTTTTAGTGTAGTTTCAGTTTGAGTCCAAGTACCAAAATAAGTTAAACCAGCACAAAGTTGGTCAAAATCTAAACCAATTTTATAATCAACTGTTTCAAATTTCCCATTACTTTTAAAGAAATAATAGTCAAGCGGGCAGTAGTAATTGTCTTCTTTGTACACTGCTAATTCATTTCCGTCTTTATCATTAACAATTCGTTCTGTAAAATTCCATTTTCCTACTAAAAAATTCTGCTCTTCATGGCTTTTTTCTTCACAACCTACTAATGCTAACAGACTAATTGCGGTTAATAATTTTAATGCGTTTTTCATGTGTTTGTTTCTTAATCAGACAAATATAATGAATATTAAACGAAAGAGTTTTATCGTTGCTAAATTTCTCTTTATATTTATAAAAATTTCCATACATGAAACAGCTTTTCACCTCTTTATTCATCTGTGTTTTTATAACGATTTCCTGTAAAAAAGATAGTCCGGAAACCACTATTCAGCCAGAGCAAAATCAAAAAACATTAAAATTAGAATTAGCCGAAGCACAAAAGATTATCGCGCTACCACTGCATTGTTTAGAGGTTGAATATCCGAATAAATTGGGACAGGTTTTAAAATCATCAGACGAATTGAAATCGCCTAAACAGTTGCGACCAATTTTTTATGGTTGTTTCGATTGGCATTCGTCGGCACACGGATATTGGTCGGTTGTGAAGTTAGTGAAGCAGTTTCCGGAATTAGATCAAGACAAGACGATCGATCAGTTACTAACAAAAGTATTTACTGATGAAAATGTATCGATAGAAAAAGACTTTTTCGATCAACCGCATAACAAAACATTCGAAAGAACTTACGGTTGGGCGTGGTTTTTCAAGTTGCAGGAAGAATTATATACATGGAAAGATAAT
>JAVXSC010000028.1:0-20488 GCA_036643355.1 Myroides sp. | reverse complement strand
AAGTCCGTAACCGTTATTTTCAATAATAAACATTACGGGTAAATCCCAAACGGAAGCAACGTTTAATGCTTCGTGAAAATCACCTTCAGACGTTGCGCCTTCACCTGTAAAAACAGCTGTAATTTTATTTTCTTTTCGTAGTTTGTGTGCTAGTGCAATACCATCGGCAATACCCAATTGCGGACCTAAATGCGAGATCATTCCCACAATATTAAATTCTTGTGTTCCAAAGTGAAACGAGCGGTCGCGCCCTTTTGTAAATCCGTTTGGTTTTCCCTGCCATTGCGAAAACAATCTGCTTAAAGGAATGTTTCTGCTTGTAAAAACACCAAGGTTTCTGTGCATTGGCAGAATATATTCATCGTTATGAAGGATTGATGTTACACCAACTGAAATAGCTTCCTGCCCCATTCCGGAAAACCATTTTGATACTTTTCCCTGACGAATCAAGATCAACATTTTTTCTTCTATTAACCTTGGTTTCAGTAATTTTTTATATAAATCTAACAGTATATCTTGCGATAAAATTTGAGATTGAACTTCCATAAAAACGGTTGTAAATATTTTTGGGCTAAAAGTACTAATTTTATTTGTGTAAGCCTCTAAAATATTTTTTTTCACTGCACAGTGAATTTTTTTTGGTAGATTCAGGTTTTATATTTAATTTTGCTTCTAATCAACAATAAAACACTCGTTAAAACTCTAACTTTATTTTAATTGACTTTCATTTAGGATGTTGTTATAGAGAAAGACTGACTTATAGAAAATATGAGTCAGTTTTTTTATTTAATTTTGCCTTACATTATAATGAATGCATGTTATGGAAGATGAATCAAAAAGTCGTAAACGAACCTCGGGCAAGTTGCGAGACAAAGAGCGTACGAAAGTTAAAATGGTACAAGCCGTAGGTAAAGTTCTTTTAAAAAAGGGCTATACCGGTTTAAATGCGTCTTCAATTGCTAAAGAAGCCGGCATTGATAAAAGCTTGGTTTGGACGTATTTTGGAAGTCTGGATAAGTTGGTTGAAGAATATATTGCACAACGCGATTTCTGGAAATACAAAGCTGCCGATTCCATTAACAATATGCTTACGTTTAAAGATGGAATTAAGGCAGAATATATGAGTTGTTTGTTGCAGTTTCAGTTTCAATCTTTGTTAGATGATGAAATTTTACAGCGCATTATGCTTTGGGGAATTAGTGAAAAAAAAGATTTTTTACGACATATATCAGATGAACGGGAATTGATTGGCGAGGAAGTATTTAAAATTGTTGATCCGCAGTTTAAAGATTCTAATATTGATATTCGTGGAATTTTAGCCATTTTAGTCGCAGGAATTTATTATCTGGTTCTTCACGGTAAAACCAACAGAAGTCTTTTTTGCGGGATCGATCTAAATACTGCAGACGGTGAAGATCGAATCAAAGAAAGTATCTCGCAGATTATTTCAATGGCTTTCAAAAAAACAATCGCTTAATTACTTATATTTTGTCATTCCAACAAAGGAGGAATCTCTTTTATTAGTTAGATTCTTCACTCCATTACGTTTTGTTCAGAATAACAAACTAATCTTATCCCTAAAAATCAATCTACATTTATTTTATAAACTTTATTCATAAATACGTAAATTTGAATTTAAAGTTTTAATAATGCAAAATATACCTAGTGTTGACTTGCGTGATTTCCTATCGGATGATCCGGTACGCAAACAAAAATTTGTAAATGAAATCGGTAAAGCTTACGAAGAAATTGGTTTCGTAGCATTAAAAGGACACTTTTTAAGTGATGAATTGGTTGAAAAACTGTATCAGCAGGTTCGCAACTTTTTTAATCTACCTTTAGAGGTTAAAGAAAAATATGAAATTCCCGGAATTGGTGGGCAGCGGGGATATGTTTCGTTTGGAAAAGAATCTGCAAAAGGACGAACAACGGGCGATTTAAAAGAATTTTGGCATTTTGGTCAGTACGTTGAAAACAACGACAAACTGGCAAACGAATACCCTGAAAACGTAACGGTTAATGAACTTCCTGAATTTAATTCAATAGGAAAAGAAACCTATAAAATGCTCGAAAAAACCGGAGTTTATGTTTTAAGAGCTTTGGCTTTGTATTTAGATTTGAACGAATTTTATTTTGACTATTTTGTTAAAAACGGAAATTCAATATTGCGCCCTATTCACTACCCTCCTATTCGTAATGAACCAAAAGATGCTGTTCGCGCAGCGGCACATGGTGATATTAACCTGATTACGCTTTTAATGGGTGCACAAGGTAAAGGTTTACAGGTACAAAATAACAAAGGCGAATGGATTGATGCTATTGCAGCCGATGACGAATTGGTTATTAATGTGGGCGATATGCTATCCAGACACACAAATAACAAATTAAAATCAACGATACACCAAGTTGTGAATCCACCTAGAGAATTATGGGGAACATCACGTTTTTCTATTCCGTTTTTTATGCATCCAATAAGCGAAATGCCTTTAAACTGTTTAGAAAATTGTGTTAACGAAGAAAATCCTAAACTTTATGACGATATAACTGCAGGTGAATTTTTAACCGAACGTTTAATTGAATTAGGTTTGATAAAGAAATAAAATAGGCTTTTGACTGCGGTCAAAAGTTTATAAAGCTTAAAGAAACTGAGTTCGATATTTTATCGAACTCAGTTTCTTTAATTTAGGTTTTATCCTTTAAACAAGTGTTTTTATTTTTTGCATACTTCCTGTTTGTTTTAAACGGTTATGAAATTTAAATGCTTCTTCTAAAATGTGCGGTGTTTGTCCACCGGTTTGGTTACATGCATGAATAAAATAATCGCGTATTTCTTCTTTAAAATCTGGGTGAACACAGTTTTCAATAATCACTTCGGCACGTTCGCGTGGAGCTAATCCTCTTAAATCTGCTAAACCTTGATCGGTTACCAAAATATCAACATCGTGTTCAGTATGATCGTGATGCGTAACCATTGGCACTACATGTGAAATATTGTTTTCTTTTGATGCCGACTGACAAACAAATATGCTTAAATAGGCATTTCGAGCAAAATCTCCTGATCCGCCAATTCCGTTCATCATTTTACTGCCCGAAATATGTGTAGAATTCACGTTTCCGTAAATATCAAATTCAATCGCTGTATTAATTCCAATAATTCCTAATCTGCGAACAACTTCTGGAGCATTCGAAATATTTTGCGGACGCAGAATCAATTTATCTTTATAATCATCAAAATTCGTAATCAATCGATCATAACAATCTTCTGAAACGGTAATCGAAGATCCCGAAGCAAAATCAAGGTTTCCTGAATCGATCAATTCAAAAGTAGAATCCTGTAAAACTTCAGAATACATGGTTAAATTCTTGAAACTAGAATCCTTGAAACCCATCAGCACCGAATTCGCCACTTTACCAATTCCCGCTTGCAAAGGCAGTAAACTGTAAGTGAGTTTTCCTTTTTTAACTTCGCTTTCAAAAAAGTTTAAAAGATGGTTTGATATTGCGGTTGTCTTCACATCTGGTTCGGCAATAACAGCAGGTTGATCGGTAATATCGGTATAAACTACGGCAATTACTTTTTCAGGATCGATCTCAATGAAAGGTTTTCCAATTCTGTCTGTCGGATTTTGAATATTGATCACATCGCGATCTGGATACGAATTTGGAACCGAACAATCGTGTATTCCTTTAAAAGACAAAGGAATTTTTGTGTTGATTTCTATAATGACCTTTTTAGCCTGCGACGCAAAAAACGCCGAATTTCCGATAGAAGTTGTAGGAATAATGTTGCCGTTTTCATCAATCAAAGAAGCTTCAATAATTGCAACATCCACCGGAGCAATATGTCCGCAGATTAACTGTTCAACCGTTTCGCTTAAATGTTGATCGATGTATTTTAAACGGTAATCGTTAATTGATTTTCGCAAAGCCGGATCTGCCATAAAAGGCAGTCTGCGTAACAAAGCGTTATTTTCTGCCAAATCGGCGTCGGTTGTATAACCTAAAGATGCTCCAGTAATCAGCGTAATTGCAACATCTTCTGTTGCGGCGCGCTTTGCAAATGCAGGCAAAACAGATTTACTGTCGCCTGCCTTTGTAAAACCGCTTGCCCCTACTACATCGTTATTTTCAATCAACAAAGCTGCTTTATCTGCAGCCATTACTTTATCGTTATAATGTGTATATAATATCCTGTCCATAATTAAAAATTATTGTTGCGTACAACTTACAAAGTTAGCGAATACACAAACAACAAAGCTTTAATCAATAAACATTTTAAAAAGAGCGGTTATTTTTAGGGAATTAATTAAAATTTTAAGATATAATTTTTATTCACAAAATAAGATTTGGTAAAAAAAATCTATTCAATAATTTTATTTAATGCAAAACGGATCAATTCATCGATTGTTTTGTAGGGATCAGCGCTAAAAGTTCCGTTTTTTCGGTTGGCAACAATTGCGTTTAACGATAGTGCTTTATGTCCTAATAATTTGGACAAACCGTAAATTGCAGCGGTTTCCATTTCTAAATTGGTTGCTTTTAAACCATCAAATTCAAACGAATCTATTTTATCGTTCAATAACTCGTCGTTCAGTTTTAAGCGTAAAATTCTGCCTTGTGCGCCATAAAATCCGCCGGCTGTAACGGTAATTCCTTCAAAAACAGTATCAGATTTAAACTTTTTAAACAAATCATTATTAGCAGCAACAACATAAGGCAAACCTTTGTTTAAATCCCAATTAGTGTGGCTTACAAACGCTTTTTCTATTGATAGATTGGTAGCGTCTGCCAAACTGTAACTACGCAACATATTATCGGTACCAATGGCGAAAGCCGACATTAATAAAGAATCGACAGGAATATCTGCTTGTAACGAGCCTGATGTTCCCACACGAACAATATTTAAACTAGTCAGGTTAGATTTAACCGTTTTTGTTGCAAAATCGATATTTACCAAAGCATCTAATTCATTCAGAACAATATCGATATTATCAGGACCAATCCCTGTGGAAATTACGGTTAATCGTTTGCCCTTATAAGTTCCCGTTTGAGTTTTGAATTCACGCTTTTGAGTAGAAAATTCAACCGAATCAAAATATTTCGTTATGGATTCAACCCTATCCTGATCACCAACAAAAATAATATCGTTGGCAATATTTTCGGGTTTCAAATTCAAATGATAAACGCTTCCGTCTGGATTTAAAATAAGTTCCGAATCTTTAATTTTTTCCATATCAACCTCCTACTCGTTTTACTTTATAACCTTTGTTTTTAAGGTAATCCATTATTTTATCGCGAAAATTTCCCTGAATAATAATTTCACCGTCTTTAGCACTTCCGCCAACTCCACACAAGGTTTTTAAATCTTTTCCTAAAGTCTTTAAATCATCGGCAGATCCAACAAAACCTTTAATAACCGTAGCTACTTTTCCGCCACGATTCTTCTTATCTAAATGCGCTTCTAAATGCTGTTGGTTAGGATCTAACGTTTCTTCGGTTTCAGAATTCTGATCAAATTCAAAATCCTTGTTGGTAGAAAAAACAAATCCGCCTAAATCTTCTAAACTCGATATTTTTTTTGCCATTTTTAACTATTAATTTTGATAATCAAATATACATAAACTATACAGAAAGCTTATTTTTGTAGTATTAAAATTAACAATTTTGAATATATCTGATCTACATAAACTTACGCAAGAAATTATCGACGCAATTGCGAACAAACAACCGTTGCTTGCAAAGACCAACATTGCGAAAACGCAGGAATTAATCGATCAATTAACAGACAGCACCACTGATAATGAGGAATTGGTAGAATTATCGAAATATCAAACCCTGGTTACCCTGTTAAATAATAAATTAAAATAGTACATTTACTTAATTTTAAATTGCAACCGTTTATGAAAACCGTTAGAATTGTTGGCGTGCCCGAACATTTTAATTTTCCTTGGCAGTTAACTATTGATGAAGGAATGTTTAATGAAGTTGGTATTGATGTTGATTGGACCGATGTACCTGAAGGAACCGGTAAAATGTGCGAATTGTTACGTACGAACCAAACCGATTTAGCCGTTATTTTAACCGAAGGTATTTTAAAGGATATTGCCAACGGAAACGAATCGGTTATTCTGCAAACGTTTGTGCAGTCGCCTTTGCAATGGGGAATTCACGTAAACGCCGAAAGTAATTATAAAACGGTTGGTGATTTATTCGGAAAAACAGCTGCTATATCGCGTTATGGTTCGGGTTCTGAATTGATGACATATGTAAATGCAGCCAATCAGAATTGGGATTTTGATTCGATAAAATTCGAAATCGTAAATACGTTAGATGGTGCGGTTGAAGCATTATCTGCCAACAAAGCCGATTATTTTATGTGGGACAGATTTATGACGCAGCCCATTGTTGACAAAGGAATTTTTAGACGAGTTAATGTTTGCCCTACGCCTTGGCCGTGTTTTATGATTGTTGCCCGGAAAGAATTTTATATGCAAAATAAAGCAATGGTTGATAATTTGCTAGATACCATCAATCAAACAACAAGCGAATTTAAAATGATACCGAGTATCGACCGAACATTGACAAGCGTTTTTAATCAAAAATTAGAAGATATTCAGCAATGGTTACAAATAACCAAATGGTCGCAAAAAAAGCCAACCGAAGCACAGTTTAATCAAATTATTACCGATTTAATAAAATTTAAAATAATAAGCCAGCCTTTAAAATATTCCGAAGTTGTTGTTTAAAAGTAGTTAATGAAAATATCAAATGTAAAATTATTGCGTACCTTAAATAAGCTTAGCCTGCCTAAGCCTTGGGATACTATTATAATTTTGCTTTTAACGCTTTTAACGTTGATTCCTGTTTTTATTATTCTGCATCAGAATTTAATAGATCCGGAATGGCCCGCACATTTAGACCGTATTTTACTTTTCCTGGTAATTACTTCAATTGTAACTTACGTTCTACATTATATAAAACGTTTTTTGTTTTTTGCGATAATAATCTATGTGCTGGTGCTTTTGTTTGGAACATTATCTACCGGTTACGGATTTAAATCGGTTTTTGAAGATTATCGTTCCATGATTTATGCCATGAGCGACAATCCGAATCCGCAGGATATTATTGTTTCTAAACTTTTGCCTTTTCCAAACAAATCAAAAATTATAAAAGCAATTGAGTACGATAATCCTAAAGTTCGAAATTTCGCTGTGGGTGCTACTGCTAAACATTTTCGAAATATAAAAGGATACAAAGAATACCGACAAATAATTCAATGTTTTGCTATTTTTAAGGAAATTCAGGACAAATGGAACTATGTGAACGATCCTAAAAACCGGGAATATATTGCAACAGCATCAGAATCTTTACAACATTTTTCAGGCGATTGTGACGATCATTCCATATTAATGGCAGCATCGGTTCGCGCAATTGGCGGAACTCCAAGATTGATCCATACAAAAGAACATATGTATCCCGAAATGCTTATTGGTACAAAAGCCGATTTAGAAAACGTGATTTATTTGATTAAAGAGGTTTTGTTTGTGAAGGAATCAAAAGGAAAAACCATACATTATCATATAGACGAACGCGGACAAGTTTGGCTGAATTTAGATTATACAGCAAAATATCCGGGCGGACCTTTTATGTCTGAAGAAATTTTAGGAGAATTAACCTTGAATTAATTATGAATATTTTTATAACCACAGGAGCAGTTTTTGGAGCTTTAGGAATTATTTTCGGAGCCTTTGGTGCACACGCTCTTAAAAAGATTTTTAGCGAAGATCAGCTTAAAAATTTCGAAACCGGCGTAAAATATCAAATGTATCATGCACTGCTTTTGGTAATCATCGGTTTTAATATACAACACATTACTAGCTACGAAAACCTGTTGTTTTATTCCCTAACTTTCGGAATACTGCTGTTCAGTTTCAGTATTTATGGTCTGTGCATTAGCAGCGCACTGAATAAAAAGTTAAAAATATTAGGACCAATCACACCAATAGGCGGATTATTACTGCTTTTAGGCTGGGTTGTACTAATTTTAAACTCTATAAATTAATTTTATTTTTATTAACATTAAATTTTATACATTTACACCAAATTAAATTAACTATTTTAAATGAAAAAATTATTTGCACTTGCTTTTACTGCAGCAGTTTTAGTTTCTTGTAACAAAGACGGATATACTATTAAAGGTGAAGTAAAAGGTTTTGAAGATGGAACTAAAGTTTATATCAATAAACAAGATGAAAACGGATTTACCAAAATAGATTCTACTGATGTTAAAGGCGGTACGTTTACTTTCAAAAATGAAAAAGCTCCAGAAACCGACATTTATTTTATTGAATTAGGTAAAACACAAGAATTTGCTTTCCCTTTTATTATGGAAAAAGGTGAAATTAAATTTACTTTCGATAAAGCGAAACCACAAGAAGTAAAAGTTAACGGTACAAAGAATAATGATTTAATGACTTCATACAACGATGAAGCATTTAAAATTCAAACCGAAATAATGGATTTCCAAAAGCAAAACCAGGCAAAGTTCATGGAAGCGCAACAAAAAGGAGATCAGGCAACAATGAAGTCTTTAATGGATCAAATCACAAAAATCCAAGAGAAATATGTTGATCAAAACAAAAAATTCATCACAACTAATAAAGATTCTTACGTTTCGTTATTATTGTTAACGCAATTGGCAATGTCTGATGCATTAACACCTGATGAAATCAAAAAATATTACAACGATTTAGACGCTTCTGTAAAGGATACTAAAAAAGGTAAAGAATTTGCTGAAAACCTTAAGAAAATAGAAACTACACAGAAAGAAAGTCAGGAAAAAAAAAATAAAGTCGCGATAGGACAAAAAGCTCCGGACTTTACAGCTAACACTCCTGATGGAAAAGCAGAGTCTTTACACAAAAATTTAGGTTCAAAAGCAACAATTATCGATTTTTGGGCATCATGGTGTGGTCCTTGTCGTCAAGAAAACCCTAATGTGGTAGCACTTTACAACAAATACAAGGCACAAGGCTTAAAAATTGTAGGTGTTTCTTTAGATAAAGAAAAAGAAGCTTGGGTAAAAGCAATCGCTGATGATAAATTAGATTGGTTACAAATATCAAACTTAAAATTCTGGGACGATGCAATTGCAAAAGAGTATGCTGTAGAAGCTATTCCTGCAACGTTTATTTTAGATGCTAACGGAACAATTGTAGCAAAAGATTTAAAAGGTGCAGAATTAGATGCTAAAATTGCAGAACTTTTAAAGTAATATTTCTTGAAAATTTATAAAAAAGTCGGTACATTGTTACCGACTTTTTACGTTTATAATATGATACGAAAATTAACACTCTTAAACTTTTTTATACTAACATCCTTTTTTGTTAACGCACAACATTCCATGGAAGGAAAAGTTGTAGGATTTGAAAACGGAACAAAAGTTTACATACTACAACAAGTTGATGACGAGTCGGTAAAAATTGATTCTACCGAAATTAAGAATAACTCATTTAAAATTGAAAGTAGTTCAACACCAGAAATTGATCTTTACTATATTGAATTAGGTACCACGCAAGAATACATTTTTACTTTTATTATGGAAAGCGGAATTATAAAATTCTTTTTTGATAAAGACAATCCGTCTCAAGTGAATGTTAGCGGCACAACGAATAACGATTTAATGACTTCTTATAACAAAGTAGCCATGCAAATTCAAGATGAAATAATGGATTTCCAAAACCAGAATCAGAAGAAATTCATGGAAGCTCAACAAAAAGATGATAAAGCAACTATGCAATTTTTGTTTGATCAAGTCACAAAACTTCAACAAAAATACATTGATCAAAATATAAAATTTTGTACAACACATAATGATTCTTACATAGCTTTATTACTAATAGAACAATTATCATTAAGCGATTCGGTAACAACTGATCAAGTTAAAAATCTTTACAATAATTTACATACAAGAATAAAAGATACAAAAAGAGGAAAGCTTTTTTTTGAAACTATAAAAAAATTAGAAGTTTCCCAAAAAGAGAATGAAATTAAACAGCAAAAAATTGCTACAGGGCAAAAAGCTCCGGACTTTACAGCTAACACTCCTGATGGGAAACTAGAGTCTTTACACAAAAATTTAAGTTCAAAAGCAACAATTATCGATTTTTGGGCTTCATGGTGTGGTCCTTGTCGTAAAGAAAATCCTAATTTTGTTGCACTTTATAAAAAATATAAAAATAAAGGCTTGAGAATTATTGGCGTTTCATTAGATAAAGAAAAACATGTTTGGACAAAAGCTATAAAGCAAGATAATTTAGATTGGTTGCAGGTATCGAACTTACAATTTTGGGAAGATCCAATAGCTGTAGAATATATGGTTGATGCTATCCCAGCAACGTTTATTTTAGATGCTAACGGAATAATTGTAGCAAAAGATTTAAAAGGTGCAGAATTAGATGCTAAAATTGCAGAACTTTTAAAGTAATATTTCTTGAAAATTTATAAAAAAGTCGGTACATTGTTACCGACTTTTTACTTTTATATATGATACGAAAATATATTTATTGTCTATTTCTAATTTTCGCTCCGCTCTTTGTAAGTGCACAAAACACGGAAAAAGAACAGCAGAAAGAAAATTCTAAAAATGAAGGTTTCAACGAGCTTGAAAATTTTCTTAAACCTTACAGAGAGAAATTAGAAGAAATTTCAAAGCAAAAACCTAAAATAGCTAATACATCAAACTTCACGGTTGAAGAAAGAAATACTTATTTGAGGCATTTTCTATTAGAAAAAAAGGCAAAAAATGATATTGAATTGGCAAAATTCACTTTTATAGAACAGAATAAAAATAATGACTACACTCAAATTTTAGTTGCCGAAAAATTAAACGGTGGTTTTGAAGAAGTAAATTATAATTTATTAGAAACTTTCTATAAAGGATTAAACCAAAATGATAAAAATTCCGAAAACGGTAAAAAACTTGCATCATTTTTAAAAGAATATGAACAAGTACAAATTGGTTTTAAAGTTCCTGATTTCTCATTACCTGATGTAAATAAGAAAACCAAAACCTTATATAAAAATTTAGGAAAATACACCATTATTGATTTTTGGGCATCTTGGTGCGGTCCATGTCGTCAGGAAAACCCAAGCACTGTTGCACTTTACAATAAATATCAAAAAAAGGGTTTAAAAATTATTGGTATTTCGTTAGATACAGATGAACATAAATGGATCGGTGCAATTCAAAAAGACAATTTAACGTGGCTACAACTTTCAAATTTAATCGGCTGGAAAGAACCCTTGCTACAAAATTTCAAGGTAACATCAATTCCTAAGTTAATTATATTAGATAAAAAAGGAACTATCATAGCAAAAGATTTAAGAGGCGAAGAATTAGCTAAAAAGATAGAGGAACTGTTTACAAAAAAATAAAATCGTACTTTTTTAAGTACGTTTTTTTATATGACTTCGACTAGATTCAAACCAGTAACCTTATTCTCTCTCCCCATTCAAATTAGTAAGCAGTACATCGGTCATATAATCAACAAAAGGTCTTGATTTTTTGAAAACGTTTGCGGCTTCTTTGTAAAAATCAGGACTTAAAACTTCTTTGTCTGTGAATTTATGAATCAGTAAGAATTGTTTTTTCTTTAATAAAGCAATTCGTTCGTGGGTTTTATCGAAACCTTTTGGAGCAGTTTTAACTTCGTAGCCTTCTAAAGTTCCAAATGTAGCTTTAATATCTTTAGAATTCAATATAGTTTCTAATTCATCATCCAATTCAATTTCTTTTCTAATACGCAACAAATCTTCTTTATTCGGATCAAAAAAACCAATTCCAATAAAAGATTTCCCCGGTTCTATATGAAGGTAATATCCCCCACGATAATCGGGTTGTAATCTGCCCATGTACATAGAAAAATGATTTTTGTAAGGAGTTTTATCGGCAGAAAATCGAACATCACGATAAATTCTATAAATCTTTAAAGGTTCTAAATGATCTGATGGTTTTAGTTCGTTATAAACCGCATTAAACAAACCGGCTGCAATTTCTTTAGCTTCTTCAAAACTCTTTTTATTTTCAACAAACCATTCGCGGTTGTTATTTTTTTCTAACTTCTTTATAAAATCTAAAACCTGTTGCATTTTTTTTAATTTAAAGATACTATTAATTATTGCCCTGTAAAACGTTTGAAACATATTTTCCTATGTTTTCGGCAATTTTTGCGGTTGGTAAATCATCGGTTCCTCCATTAAACGGATCTTCAATTTCTTCAGCAATTAACTCGATACTCAACAAAACATAGAAAATGATCATTACCAGCGGAACAATAAAATAACCCGTGGTAAATACGTACCCAATTGGCAGTGTAAGTACGTAAACAAAAATAAATTTCTTTATAAAAACAGCATACGCAATGGGAATGGGTGTGTTTTTAATACGTTCGCACGCGCCGGCAACATCTAACAAACCGTTTAAATTTTCATCTAAAATCATTTTATCTTGTGGTGATATTATCTTTTCACGCTCTAATTTTTGTAAGGCAACATACATTTTACCGACAATTTTTGTTGGCGGATGTTGTGCTTTTAAAGATTCTTCGTATTCCGGATGTTCTTCTTCATCGAGCATATATTTGGTTGATTCGCTTGTAAGATGCGTGTGCAAAACTTTTGCAAACAACTTAATTTTGTTGGTAAAATAAATACGCGAAACCTTGTCATCTTCCGGTAAAAGTGCATTTAATTTAACCGATAAATTTCTGGAATCGTTTACCAGTTTTCCCCACATTTTTCGACCTTCCCACCAACGATCATAAGCTGTATTTGTTCTAAAAACCAATAATAGTGACAATACAAAACCGATTACAGTATGCAATATCGAAGTGTTTTTTAAGGCAGAATTTTGTGAAAGATCAAAATAATCAAGTTCCAAATAAGCTACCAGCCAAGACAATAATCCCATTAAAATAATTGCCGGCCATAATTTACGAACGGTATCCGATTTATGAATCTTAAAAATAAATCCCAACCAGTCTTTTGCGTTATATACTTGCATGTTTTATCGTTTACCTAATTCTATAACTTCTAAATTTTCAATCTTATCTTTATCAATTTCAAAACGAAGCATTGTCCGCATCTGATGAAATCCGTAAATACCTGCAGCACCAGGATTTAAATCCAAACAATTAAACTGTTTATCGAACTGAACTTTTAATATATGCGAATGTCCGCAAATGAAAATATCGGGTTTGTGCAATGCAAATCCTTCTTTAATTCTTGCAGGATATTTCCCGGGATAACCGCCAATATGCGTAATCCATACCTTTTTATTTTCGCACATAAAAACATTATCCAACGGAAATTCTTTTCGTGCTTCCGCATCATCAATATTTCCGTAAACAGCTTTTAAAGGCTTTATTTTTTTAAGTGCATCGGTAACTTTTAAATCGCCAATGTCGCCCGCATGCCAAACTTCATCTGCCTGTTCTGCATAATGCAAAATTCGCTCGTCGATGTAACTGTGCGTGTCAGACAATAACAAAATTTTCTTCATTACTTTTTTTGCTTGGTTGTGTAAAATAAAATCATTTCTTCGATTGCATTGCTACAAACTGGACAAAAATCTTCGGTATTATTAATTTTCATTCTGCAGGTTAATGTGGGAATGTATAATCCGTTGCCTTTTAATCCTTCAAAAGCTCCAATTTTAATTTCTTTTTGCATTGATGCGTCTGTTGGAACAGGAGTTTCAGCTTTCAACAAATTCTTCCATTTAGATGAAAAATCAACCAACGAAGTAATATTTTTCTCCCAAGGTTCGATACTCAACGTCGCTTTATTTTCAAAAACATCTTCCTCGTAAAAATATTCATCTGCCAAACCAGCAAAACTATGACCAAATTCATGAACAACAACCGGCGCAAATTCCTTGTTTTTTGTCGTGGTTAAACTGTACGAATTTAAAATTCCACCACCACCATAAAAATCGGTGTTTGCCAAAATAATAATGTGCTGATACGGAATGTTCTCTAATTGATTATGAAGCAGTTTAGTATGCAATGTTGTTAAGTATCGATTTGAATAAAAAGTATCGAAGTTTGATTTAACAGCTGTATTTAACCAGATATCTTTTGAAGGAATGCTTATCCCCGACTGTTTTGAAACCGTTTTAACTGCAACTATTTCAAAATAATCCTGATATTTTTTAAAAACCTTGTGCTTAAACAGATTTTCGACGGTTTTATGCGCATATTCCATGAAAAGATCTAATTCGTTTTCAGCATATCCTTCGGCAACCAAGGCAATTTTTATCGGATTTTTCACTTTAGAATGATGAACAATTTCGTACGGGTTTTGAACATCTGATGATTTTCGAATTAAAATATCTTTTGGATCAATAAACTGCTGCGATAATATTCTTTCTTGGCTATCAGTCGTAAAAAACGAAATATCAACTCGGATTGGTTCTTTTGGAAAAGGAATCAAAAAAGAATTCTCAAAACTCTTAAACTGCTTTTTTGCATCTTCCAAGGTTAACCATTCCTGAAATAAACTTCCAAAAGGCAAAACGTAAATAAGCTTATCATTTGCAGTACTGTAAACCTTTATTTGTCCGTTACCTTGAATGGGCGTAACAGAAAGATTATCAACACGTCCGTGCCATTTACTTAACTGAATCATTTCACTTAAATAAATATTCTGCTGGTTGGCGTTTCCTGCAAAAATATAATCTAACCGAAGCGTTTTATCGGTAAAATAATCATTGAAATTCTGTGCGCTTGCAATAAAGCTGATCAGTATAAAAATAAGGGATAGAAATTTTTTCATAAAATATTGTTTCTGCAAAAATATTTAGTTTTTTGTTAATACACGCATTCCGCTAAATTAAAGTATATTTGTACGTTTAAATTTTTAATAATTGAGGTACTTTATTCAGTTTGCATACAACGGTACAAATTATCACGGTTGGCAACTGCAACCCCAGGCAATTAGCGTACAGGAAGTTTTAACAAAAGCTGTAAATGTATTGTTTAGAGATGATTTTGAACTGGTTGCTGCAGGCAGAACCGATGCCGGTGTACATGCAAAATTAATGTATGCGCATTTTGATACCGATGTGGTGTTTGATAAGCAGTTAATGGTTCAAAAATTAAATTCGTTTTTACCTGAAGATATTACCGTTTTTAATTTTTTTGAAGTTGCAAATGATGCACATGCGCGTTTTGACGCTGTTTCAAGATCGTACGAATATCATATCAACACGTTTAAAAATAGTTTTTTAAAGAATTTAAGTTATTATCAGTTTAGAAATTTAGACATTGATAAAATGAACGAAGCAGCGAAAATTCTTTTAGAATACGAGGATTTTGAGTGTTTCAGTAAAACACATACCGACGTTTTCACCTTTAACTGCAATATAACCACAGCTTATTGGCAAAAGAACGGTTCACAATTGATTTTTCATATTTCGGCAAATCGTTTTTTACGCAATATGGTTCGGGCAATTGTGGGTACCATGCTGAATGTTGGAATGGGAAAAATTTCGGTTAAGCGATGTTCATGAAATCATAAAAAGCAAAAATCGTGGTAAGGCAGGTTTTTCTGTTCCGGCACACGGTTTATATTTAACACAAGTAGTATATCCATACATAAATGAAACAAAATAAAACTTCTACATTAAAAAAAGTAATGCATTACGCGCAGCCCTATAAAGACAAAATGTTTTGGGTGGTGCTTACCGTGATTACACTTGCTGTTTTTGGAGCAATTCGCCCTTACATGGTTAAAAATGTAGTTGATGTTTACATTGCAAAAGCCGATTTAAACGGATTAAGCATTTACGTGGCTTTAATGGCTTTGGTTCTGATATTGGAAGTTTCGTCGCAGTTTTTCTTTACCTATATTGCCAGTTGGTTGGGGCAAAATATCATTAAAGACATTCGTACAAACCTGTTTGATAAAATGCTTAAATTTCGATTGAGTTACTTTGATAACGAGCCTGTTGGTAAGCTAATTACCCGAAATGTATCTGATATTGAGAATATTGCAAGTATTTTTAGTCAGGGATTATTTATGATTGTGGGCGATGTTTTAAAAATGATCGTTGTTTTGGGAATTATGACGTGGATGAACTGGAAACTGACCATTATTGTAATTGTTGCCATGCCGGTTCTACTATATGCCACTCGAATTTTTCAGAAACACATGAAAGTTGCTTTTGAAGAAGTTCGTTTGCAGGTTGCAAATTTAAATACCTTTATTCAGGAACGTTTAACGGGAATGAAAATCGTACAATTGTTCAATCGTGAGCAGATTGAATATGAAAACTTCAAGAAAATCAACCAGAAACATAACGATGCTTGGCAGAAAAACATTCTGTATAACTCCATCTTCTTCCCTATTGCCGATATTGTTTCGGCGGTTACATTGGGTTGCGTAATTATTTATGGTGGATTTACCATTGTTCAGGGAGATAATTTAACTACAACCGGAGATTTGTTTGGTTACACCATGATGATTTCCATGCTGTTTAACCCGTTGCGACAAATTGCCGATAAATTTAACGTGATGCAGATGGGAATTGTTGCTGCAGACCGAGTTTTTGAAATTTTAGATCGCGATGATTTAATTCAGAATGAAGGAAAAGTTACAGCTCCTGCTTTTAAAGGTGCTATTGATCTTAAGAATGTCGATTTTAGTTACAGCAACGGTAAAAAAGTAATAAACAGTATTAATTTGAACATTAAGGCTGGACAAACAGTTGCGTTTGTTGGAGCTTCGGGTGCAGGAAAATCAACCATTGCCAATCTTTTAAGTCGATTTTACGATATTGAATCAGGTGAAATTTTGATTGACGGAATGAACATCAACGATTTCACTTTAAACAGTTTGCGGGATCAAATTGCGGTGGTTTTGCAAGATGTTTTCTTGTTTTCTGATTCTATCTTAAACAACATCATTTTAGATAATTCCAAAATCACAAAAGATCAGGTAATTGCAGCGGCAAAAGAAATCGGTATCAACGATTTTATAGAGAAACTTCCGGGCGGATACGATTACAACGTGAAAGAACGCGGCGTAATGCTTTCATCGGGTCAACGCCAGTTAATCGCCTTTTTGCGTGCATATATGAGCAATCCGAGTATATTGATATTAGACGAAGCTACTTCATCTATCGATACTTATTCAGAAGAATTATTACAGAAAGCAGTTGAAATCATTACAAAAGATCGAACATCAATCATTATTGCACACCGTTTGGCAACCATTGTAAATGCCGATTTAATTGTGGTTATGGATCAGGGTAGAATTGTTGAAACCGGCACACACGCACAATTACTAACTAAAGAAAACGGTGCATACAAAAATCTGTACGAATCGCAGTACGCAAGTGTATCAGCCAATTAATTTTAGGTTTTAAGTTATAAGTTGTAGGTTTTATGAAAAGTTATGATTTTTTGCATTACTACTTTTCGACTTTTGACTTAAATAGTTTTTAAAAAAATTATTAAATTCGCAACGCATATCGTGCATATAAAAAATAACAATCAACGCTTAAGCTTAATGCTTTAAGTTTAAAACAAATAAAAAATGAAATACGATATTATCATCTTAGGTAGCGGTCCGGGCGGATACGTAACAGCCATCAGAGCATCGCAATTAGGTTTTAAAGTTGCAGTTGTAGAGAAAGAAAATTTAGGCGGAATCTGCTTAAACTGGGGATGTATTCCTACAAAAGCGTTATTGAAATCTGCTCAGGTTTTTGATTATTTAAAGCACGCTGCCGATTATGGTTTAACGATCAATGGCGAAGTTGATAAAGATTTTGATGCAGTGATTGCACGTTCGCGCGGTGTTGCAGACGGAATGAGCAAAGGTGTTCAGTTCTTAATGAAGAAAAACAAAATCGAAGTTATCGATGGTTTCGGAAAAGTAAAACCGGGCAAAAAGGTTGATGTTACAGATAAAGACGGTAAAGTAACCGAAATTTCTGCAGATCATATCATTATAGCAACTGGTGCTCGTTCTCGCGAATTGCCAAACTTACCGCAAGATGGTAAAAAAGTAATTGGTTACCGCCAGGCAATGACTTTGGAAACACAACCAAAGAAAATGATCGTTGTTGGTTCGGGAGCAATTGGTGTTGAGTTCGCTCATTTCTATAATTCAATGGGAACTGAAGTTACTATCGTTGAATTTATGCCGAACATTGTTCCGGTTGAAGACGAAGATGTATCTAAACAAATGGAGCGTTCTTTGAAAAAATCGGGAATTACCATTATGACGAATTCATCTGTTGAAAAAGTTGATACATCGGGCGAAGGCGTTAAAGCTACCGTAAAAACAGCTAAAGGAGAAGAAATTTTAGAAGCTGATATTTTACTTTCTGCAGTTGGTATCAAATCAAACATAGAAAATATCGGATTAGAAGAAACAGGAATTGCTACAGATCGCGATAAGATTTTGGTAAACGATTTCTACCAGACAAATATTCCGGGTTATTATGCAATTGGCGATGTAGTTCCGGGTCAGGCTTTGGCACACGTTGCTTCGGCTGAAGGAATTTTATGTGTGGAGAAAATTGCAGGTTTACACGTTGATCCGTTAGATTACGGAAACATTCCTGGTTGTACGTATGCAACTCCAGAAATTGCATCGGTTGGTATGACAGAGAAAAAAGCAAAAGAAGCTGGTTACGAAATTAAAGTTGGTAAATTCCCGTTCTCTGCATCAGGAAAAGCAAAAGCTGCTGGAACTCCAGACGGTTTCGTTAAAGTAATTTTCGATGCAAAATACGGTGAATGGTTAGGTTGCCACATGATTGGTGCCGGCGTTACCGATATGATTGCAGAAGCTGTTGTTGCCCGTAAATTAGAAACTACAGGTCACGAAATTTTAAAAGCAGTTCACCCTCACCCTACTATGAGTGAAGCGGTTATGGAAGCTGTTGCTGCTGCTTACGATGAAGTGATTCATTTGTAATATTTTGTTTAAAGTTTAAGGTTCAATGTTTAAAAAGTTGAACTAAATATAATAGACCTCAAAGGAATTTATCTTTTGAGGTTTTTTTGTATGTTTACTTTTTCAAAAACGCATGATGAGATTAATACTTCTTATAATATTCTTTTTCTTAAAAATAAATTTAGGTTTTGCTCAAGATTATAGCGCTCCTTGTAGTAGAGTTAACGAATTTTCTATTGAACGACGAAATCAGAATTATCCATTTAGCCAATCAAAGAAAATTTTATTTGTTTCGTATAAAGAAAGTATTGAAAAGTTAGAAAGTTTTCAAAGAAAAAAATCAAATATTAATCCTGAAGAATTCATTTATGGAGAAATCATGTCTAAATATTTTAAATATCTAAAATATGATTATTCAAGATATGACCCAGATTGTTTTGAGGAGAAAATTGAATTAAATAAAGATCAAAAAAACGAGCTAACTGATATAATTTATAATATTGGAAAAAATATTGAAACAAACGGTATGAGAGGAAGCGGATGTTACGCACCGCGAAATGCCATTTTATTTTTTGATGAAAATGATAAACTGTTTGAATACTTTATAATCTGTTTTAGTTGCAATATAATTTCTCCAAGCGTTACATCGTTTAGCTTTAATGATGATTGTACAGAGAAAATCTCACTTCTTGAAGATTTATTTGAAAAAGTAGGAATTGACTTTGGCGTAAAAAAAGCGTTGTAAAACTAATGCTCACAACGCTTTCTAATAAACTTAATATTAATCCTCTCTACTTCCGTCATCTGCCATACGAACCATTTTAGGGGTGAACGTAGCAACAACATCAATCAGACTTTTTTGAGCTTCCATAACCTGATGAATATCTTTATAAGCCATTGGCGCTTCGTCTAAACCGGCACCAATCAAAGTTACATTATGATCTTTTAAAATAGCCTTAAAATCAGATTTAGAAATTTCTTTTTTTGCCTGTGTTCTACTCATTTGTCGACCGGCACCATGCGATGCAGACTGAATAGCTTCGGGCTCGCCTTTTCCACGTACTAAAAACCCTGGTGCCGTCATAGATCCCGGAATAATTCCCATAACATCTTTACTTGCAGGCGTTGCACCTTTTCGGTGAACAATAACCTCTTCCCCATTCCACTGCTCTTTCCAAGCAAAATTATGATGATTTTCAACCTTTGCCAAAACCTGTGCTCCTAACGCTTTCTGCATTTTTTGATGGATTACTTCATGACAAGCCGATGAATAATCACCCGCCAAATTCAAAGCCAGCCAATATTCCTGACCTTCAGTCGAATTCAAATCGAAATATGCCAGATTTTTAGCTTCCTGTGGCAACTTACAAACCTTTTTAGCCAACTGCGTGTAATGTCCGGCAATGGTAGCGCCAAAACCTCGAGAACCTGAATGCGTCAATAAAGCCACATATTCTCCTTTTTCGATATTCAGCATTTCGTCACGTTCTGCAAATTCAATAATACCAAACTCCACAAA